>JANNNL010000266.1:0-1560 GCA_031398525.1 Actinomycetes bacterium
TCGAGCAACCTGCGCTATGCCACTTCACGACCTTCCATGAGCACGTTCGTTGGACAGCCCACTTCAGCAGGAGTGCCCCCGACCTTGCCGGCCGATTCGGACACGACGCCTACCCAATCGAAGACCGAACCACCGTGCCACCGGCCCGGGCGCACACTCCGCCCAGATCGTTGGCCACCGGCCCTCGGACACCTCCGGCGCTGCCGGGCGACATCGGTGCTCGGTATCGCCCGGGCTCCGCACGGGCCGAGGGATGTAGTTTGCCGTCGCATATGATCGTCGCTTGTGGAGCGCACGATCTACGAGGCGATGGGTGGCGCCGCCGCGGTGCTGGCGCTCGCTGAGGCGTGGCACAAGCATTGCTTGGCCGACCCGATCCTTGCTCATGCCTTTGAGGGCGCGATCCACCCGCAGCACACCGAGCGGCTCGCTGCCTACTGGTGCGAACAACTCGGCGGGCCAGCCACCTATTCGGGCTCGATCGGCGACTACTCCCACGTCGTGCGGGTCCACAGCGGCAACGGCCCTCATGAGCAGATGGACGGCCGTGCCGTCGCGACGTTCGTGCTCGCCCTCGATGACGTGGGCGTCTCGTCCGACCCGCGTCTGCGGTTCCAGCTCATCGCCTGGTTCACCTGGGCGACGGCGATGCTGAATCACCGATGGTCCATGCCAGTAGACGTGCCGAGCGACCTACCCCTACCGAGTTGGCACTGGGACGGGACTGAAGGCTGGTAGGACATCGAACCACGTCGATGGCCACGCGCGTCGTCGACGACGGGTCGAAGTGCTCGCTGCGTGCGGCGGAGCCTGCCAGGCAGGGCACCATCGGGCCGAGGCATTGCGCCGTGGTTCGCTGGCGGGCGGGGTCTGCACGGATCTTCAAGCCACCGTTGCTGCTTGCGGCGACGGTCAAGCTGCCGCCGATAGGAAAGCAGACCACCGAACATCTTGCGTTCCTCGACCGACGGTTCCGACGCGAGGACGTCTCGGATGCGCTGAGCTCCTTTGCGAACGATCCGCAGTGTCCGATGGCCACGGTCCATTTCGAGAGCGTCGATGTTGCGTTCAACGCCTCACAGATCCGTAGCCCGTTCAGCACGACTCAACCTGGTCGAGCACTATCTCGCCACCGTCACTTCAGAACAATTGGATCGCGAGGTCGAGTCACCGGACCGGCTTGAACTCGGCCTCCGCAACCGATCAGGCTCGGTTCGGTAGTCGGGGAAGGTGGCTACGATGATTCCGGCGATCCAGGAGCGCCACCGGTCCGCGGAAAGGGCGAAGCCCACCTGGGTGATTTGACCTCGGTGCCCGTTGTCTCCTTTCTTGCCCGTCCTGCGGACGTCGGGCCCTACGGAAAGGATGACACCCATGCCTGTCGACTGCCTGCCCGACAACCCTGACCTTGAGAAGCTGAAAGCGCACGCCAAGGCGTTGCGCAACCTTGTACGGGCGGGGGTCGCTGGATCGATTGCCCTCGTACGCGAGCACCATCCGCGGCTCGCCGATCTGAGCGCCGGGACGCCGGCGGCCACGTCGTTCAAGCTCGCCGACGCG
>JANNNL010000352.1:0-11919 GCA_031398525.1 Actinomycetes bacterium
CCTTCTCGGATGGCAACGAGTACGAGAACCAACTTGGCCAACCCTTGCCCCTGAGCATTCCCGAGGCGATCGAGTTGCTCAACGCATCGTCGCTCACCGGTGAGACGTTCCATCCGCTGCTGGTCGACGCAGTTGTGACGATCGCTCAATACGAGCATGATGCGTGGATGGCCCTACCCGATCGTGACGACGAAACCGTCAGCCCAGGCGAACGCGCCTGGTACCAGTTGGCCTTCTGATGGAACTCGCCACGGTTGTCGGCACCGTCAATGCCACCATGAAAGACGGCGGCCTCAGCGGGATGAAACTGCTGGTCGTCCAGCGCGTCGACGGATTCGGTGCACCGATCGGTGACGTCGAGGTGGCAACCGATACCCAGGGAGCGGGGGTCGGCGACCTGGTGCTGTTGTTGCGCGGTTCGGCCGCCCGGCAGCCCGAGGCGACCCGCAGCAAGCCCACCGATCTGACCATCGTCGCCGTCGTCGACCACGTCCAGATGGCCGCTGGTCCCGCTACCTCAACCACCGTCACCCCACCACCGTCGCAAGCCCCCACCGGGCGAACCCGTACAACGAGGAGCAAGTCATGAGCGAAATCCCCCAGGTCGCCGTCGGGATGATCGAGACCCGCGGCATCGTTCCGGCGATTGAGGCCGCCGATGCGATGGTCAAGGCGTCCAACGTCAAGTTGGTGTCGCGGTTCGTCACCGGGGGCGGATTGATCGCCGTGTTGGTGCGCGGCGACGTCGGCGCGGTCAAGGCCGCGGTCGATGCCGGAGCGGTGGCGGCCAACAAGGTCGGTGAGGTCGTTTCCGTCCACGTGATCCCGCGTCCGTCGGACGAGCTGTTCGACGTCATCCCCGAGCTCGGCGGCCGCTGATCTCC
This sequence comes from Actinomycetes bacterium, assembly GCA_031398525.1. Classification (GTDB taxonomy): domain Bacteria; phylum Actinomycetota; class Acidimicrobiia; order Acidimicrobiales; family Ilumatobacteraceae; genus JANMJD01. The sequence continues at coordinate 885 of JANNNL010000352.1, forward strand.
GCGGCCCACTCGCCTCGCCTGCATCGCTTGAGGTTCGTGCGTGTCTGACGCTGAATTCCGTTCCGTCGTTGCCGGGCTTGCCCCCGGCCCGGTCGACGCGCCGGCGCCCCGTCCCCCGTTGGCGTCGGTGGCGGTGCTTGGCGCGGGTCCGGTCGGGTTGGCGATGGCCGCCGACGCGCTCGCCGAGGGACTCGACGTGCGTATCTGGTCGCCGGTCGCCGCGGAAGTGCCGGCGTCGGTGACCGTCCGCGGCGCCCACCTCGTTGGCACGTATCGGTTCGGCTCGTCGAACGCAGGCCCTGGCCCGTCGGTGGCAATCGCTGCCGGAGTCGACGCGGCGATCGCCGGTGTCGAGGTCGTGGTCGTCGCTACCCCGTCGCTACATCACGGAGCGGTGGCCGGTCTGCTGGCGCCCCACCTGCGGGCCGACCAGACCGTGGTCCTCGTACCCGGCCGGTGCTTCGGCGCGGTGGAGTTCCGTCGGGAGCTGAGGCGATGTGGGGTCGAGGCGATGCCGACGCTTGCCGAACTCGCCTCGCCGCCCTATCTCGCCTCGGTCCCGAGCCCGGGTCGACTCGACGTCCACGCCCGCCTTGCCGTGGTTGCGGCGACCGCGGCCGCGGCTCGGCTCGCCGATGTGTGGCCGATGATCCGAGCTGCTGGGTCGGTGCTCGATTCTTCGTTCGCTGACGTGTTGGGCGTACTCAATGTCGCCCCGGTTGTGCTCAACGCGGGCATTGCCGAGGGAGGCACCGGCCACCGATCGACACTGCTGACGCCCACGGTCGCCGCGGTCTGCGAAGCGCTCGACGCTGAGCGCCGCCGAGTTGCGTTCGCCTACGGGGTACGCGATCTGCCGTCGGCGGCTGATGCCATCGCCGCAGCTCACGGTGTTGAACCGGGCCCGTCGCTGCACGAGGTCTGGCATTCGATTCCCGCCTTCGACGACCTCGCCCTTCCGGGTGTGGCACTGCGCCGCCTGCTGGGCGACGACGTGGCCTGCTCGCTCGTCCCCCTCTCCTCGGCCGGGGCCGCGGCTGGCATCGCCACACCGTCGATCGACGCGATGATCGCTACCGCCAGCCTGCTCACCGGGGTCGACTACGCCTCCCTCGGTCGTAGCTTCGGTGCGCTCGGCCTGGCTGGAATGTCGCCCGACGAGGTCCGCCGCGCATGTGCCTGAGCCCCAACGAGGTGGTCCGATGACCGTGGGATTCCCTGATCTCGACTCGATTGCCGAGGCTCGGCGAATGGCCGAACGCGCCCACGAAGCGGCCACCCGGTTCAAGCGGTTCACCCCCGAGCAGGTCGACGCGATCGTCGAGGCGATGTGCCGGGCGATCGTTCCCGAATGCCGCCGACTGGGCGAGTTGGCGGTCACCGAGACCGGCTACGGCAACACCGACGACAAGGAACTGAAGAACCTGTTCAACGCCTTGGGTGTCGCCGACTGGCTGCGTAACGTGCGCACCCTCGGGGTGTTGTGGAAGGACGAGACCACCAAGATCATGGCGATCGGTGAGCCGATGGGCGTCGTCGCCGCGATCATCCCGGTCACCAACCCGACCTCGACGGTCATCTACAAAACCCTCTCGGCGGTCAAGGCCGGCAACGCAGTGGTTCACGCCCCGCACCCACGCGGCACCGCGTGTTCGAACGAGACGGCGCGCGTGTTGGCCGAGGCGGCGGAACAGGCAGGCGCGCCCGCGGGGTTGGTGCAGTGTCTCAGCCGCCCGACGCTGGAAGGCACGGCGGAATTGATGCGCCACCACCGCACCTCGGTGGTCATGGCGACGGGCGGCGGCGCGATGGTTCGCGCGGCGTACTCATCGGGCAAGCCGACGCTGGCGGTCGGCCCCGGCAACGTGCCGGTCTATGTCGACCAGTCGATGCGCAACGACCTGCCCGAGGTGGCGGCAATGATAGTCGCGTCGAAGTCGTTCGACTACGGCACCGCCTGCGTTGCCGAGCAGGCGATCGTCGCCCACCGATCGATCGCTGAGCCGCTTCGCCACGAGCTGCGAACGGCCGGTGCCTACTTCTGCACTGCCGCCGAGGCGGACCGCCTGGCCGAGACGATTTTCGGCCCGGAGCTGGGGTTGGTTGTCGCCAACGTCGGCCAGTCGGCGTCGCGGTTGGCCGACCTGTCGGGGTTCTCGGTGCCACCGAAGACCAAAGTGCTGATCGCCAACCTCGTGCCATCGCAGATCGGTCGCGGCACGCCGCTGTCGGCCGAGAAGCTCAACCCGGTGCTCGCCTACTACACGGTCCGCGACCTCGACCATGGCGCCGAGGTATGTGGTGGCATCCTGCGGTTCGGCGGCGAGGGTCACACGATGGGCATCCACTCCCACGACCCCGACGTGGTCGTGCGGCTGTCGAGTTTGCCCGCCGGGCGCATCGTCGTCAACACCCCCTGCCTGCACGGTGGAATGGGGTTCTCCACCGACATCGAGCCGAGCTTCATGCTCGGCACCGGCACCTGGTCGGGCTCGATCGTCTCCGACAACGTCACCGCCCTACACCTGATCAACATCAAGCGCGTCGCCTACGAGTCCCGGCCCTGGCGGTCACTGCGCGACTACATGGAGGCACGATGAATACGACGAGCGCCAAGGTTGAACTGCGGGCGTTGATGCAGATCGACCGCCTGCAACCGCAGTTCGCGGCGTACAACGGGGCGACCGTGCAGGGCTCGATCCCGCTCGCCGGTGACACGATTCTGATCGGCGAACTCGGCCCCGGCAATGAGGTGTTCCGTCTCGTCGACGTGGCGCTGAAGGCCGCGACGATCGAGGCGACATCGCAGATCGTCGAGCGCGAGTTCGGGTTCTTCATCCTCCGCTCGCCCCACAACTCCGAGATCACCGCGGCGCGCGAGGCGATTTTGTCGCATCTCGGTATGGCACTCGAAGATCGACTGAAGCCGAAGATCGAGTCGAGCCAGATCATCACCTCGGTCGAGCCGTATCAGGCGCAGTTGTTGAACAAGTGGCGCAGCGGTTCGCTGATCGTGCCCGGTGAGACCCTCGGGATCATCGAGTGTTCGCCTGCCGCGTACATCTCGTTGGCCGCCAACGAGGCCGAGAAGGTGGCGACGATCAAGATCGTGCAGGTCAACGCGGTCGGTCGCTACGGCCGCCTGTTCGTCGCGGGCACCGTGGCCGTGGTGGCTTCGGCGATCGAGGCGGCGATCGCCGTGATCAACGCCGTCGAAGGACGGTCCGGTAGCTGATGCCGGGGGGTGCGGGGGTCCTCGGGGAATACGACGTTCGCCAAGCGGCGAGTCGGGGCGAGCGGTTCCTCTATGTCGGGGTGGGCACGGTTGTCAGCCCGTCGGCGCGCGAGGTCGCCCAGCATTTCTCCATCGAACTTCGCGCCGGTGAAGCGCCCCCGTCGGGGGTTGCCGGGGTCGATCGCGGCCGCGCCGTGCAGCGCGGGCTGTATCGCCGCTCGCCGCGCTGGGTCGCCCCCGAGCCTCGCCGCGGCCAAGCCAGTGTCCGGTTTTCTCGGATCGCTTTCGTCGGTGCCGGAGCCGTGGGCGCGACGACCGCCCATCAGGCCGCGATCGCGAATATGGCCGATGAGCTGGTGCTGATCGACGTCGTACCCGGGCTCGCCGCAGCCGTCGCGTTAGACATCGAACATGCCTCGGGGATCACCGGCTCACCAACCCGCGTTCGCGGCTCGAACCTCGTCACCGACGTCGCCGGGGCCGATGTGATCGTCGTGACCGCCGGTCGGCCACGGACGCCGGGGATGAGTCGCGCCGACCTCGCGGCGGTCAACGGCCGCGTCGTGCGCGACATCGGCGTCGCGGTCGCCGCCCACGCGCCCGGAGCCGTGGTGATCGTCGTGACGAACCCGGTCGACGAGATGACCCACGAGTTGTGGTCGGCGTCAGGCCTGCCCGACGACCGGGTGATCGGTATGGCCGGCACCCTCGACTCCAGCCGATTCCGCAACGCCCTGGCTGCCGCGGCTGGAGTAGCTCCCCGCGATGTCGAGGCGATCGCCATTGGCTCCCACGGCGAGGAGATGGTCCCCGTCGTCTCGTCGGCTCGCATCAAGGGCCGCCCGGCCCGCGATGTCTTGCGGCCCGAGGTGATCGCCCGCTGCGTCCGCGAAGCAATCGACGGCGGAGCCGCAGTCGTGTCGTTGCGGCGCACCGGCTCGGCGTTCATCGCCCCCGCCCACGCCGTGATCGAACTCCTCGACGCGATGCGCGGCGCGACCGCCGGTCCCGTCCCGGCGTCGGTCAGGCTTCACGGCGAGTACGGCATCGACGGCGTCTTCCTCGGCGTCCCCGTCCGCCTTGCCCCTACCGGTGTCGGCGAGATCAGCCCAGTCCCGCTCGATCCGTCCGAACTCTCCGCCCTCCAAACAGCGGCCCACGCAACCCGGTTGCGGCTCCGTCCATAGCCGACCGGACTCAGCTGGACTAAGCTGAGCGACATGGCAACGATGGTCAACGTTCACGATGCGAAGACCCACCTCTCGCGACTCCTCGATCGCGCGGCGGCAGGAGAAGAGATCATCGTCGCTCGAGCAGGTCGACCGGTGGCCCGCCTGGTCGCTCTGGCTCCGGCGGCACGCCCACGCGTCCCCGGGCGGCTGCGGGGCAAGATCACCATTGCGGATGACTTCGAGGCCACGCCCGAGTGGTTGATCGACGCCTTCGAGGGCACGGCTGAATGAATCTGCTCGTCGATTCTCACTGCCTCCTTTGGTGGTTGGCAGACATGCCGATGTCGTTGGTCGCGCGGGAGGCGATCGCCGAACCTGCCAACACGGTCTACGTCAGCGCGGCGTCAATCTGGGAACTCGAGATCAAAGCGGCGCTTGGCAAGCTCCACCTCGACGCCGATCTCGTGGCCGAGGTGGAGCACCAGGGATTCACATGGCTTCCCATCACCGCGGCCCACGGCCGAGCGGCAGCGCGGCTCCCCGTTCATCATCGTGACCCGTTTGATCGAATGCTGATCGCCCAATCCGGAATCGAGGGTTGCACCCTGGTGAGCCGAGATGCCGTGTTCGCCATGTACTCGGTCACCGTCATCGTGGCGTAATTCGCCTGTGGCTCGGTTCCAGGCTGTCCGGGAGCATTGGTTAGGGCCGAGAACGCCGATACGGGCTACAGGACGGCGCTGTCGTTCAACGTCGACCGCAGCGAGACGAGTTGACGGGCGGGCGGCCAGGTTTCGGGGTCGAAGAGGGCTTGGATGGCGATGCCGTCGGCGACGGTGATCAACTGCTCGGCGATCGCCACGGCGTCGGTTTCCGATGCGGCCAGGCCGCAGGCCGCGACCAGCGAGGCGATGCGCGAGCGGAACTCGCGGTAGGCATCCCGCTGCGCGGCGGCCAGCGAGGGGTCGCCGGCGGCCTGGGCGCAGAAGGCGATGGTTACCATCCAGTGGCGACGGCGGTCGTCGTCGAGGGGGAGGGCGCCTTCCAGGCTGTCGCGCAACGCGGCGTGCGGATCGTCGGTGAACGACGAGCGCCGGGCGCGGCGATGCTCCAGCGAGGCGCGGAAGGTGTGCAGCAGCAGCTCGCGCTTGTCGGTGAAGTAGTGAGTCAGTGCCCCGGTGGTCCACCCGGCTTCGGCCGCAACGTCGCGCATCGTTGCCGCGCCGATGCCCGACTTGGCGATCAACCGGGCGGTGGCGTCGGTCAGTTCGGCCCGGCGTTGTTCGACATCGACGACCCGCGGCATTGACGGCAAGATATCACAAGTGTTATGTATAGGGTCCGTTGTTCGACCCGTTCCTGGGGGTTTGCAGATGGTCCATGTTCCGACTCGTGGCGACGTACCGGTCCGGCTCGGGCCGCGCGCCCAACAGCTTCCCGACTACGGGCCGAGCAAGATCAGTCGCCTGCCGTACACCGACCCCATGCAGTTCGAGTTGGAGCGCGAAAAGGTGCTCGGCCGCGGCTGGCTCCTTGCCGCCCGCACCGAACAGGTGAAGGACACCGGCGACTGGATCAGCTTCGAGAGTCACGGCGAAACCGTCGTGATCACCCGGCAGCCCGACGGCTCGCTCGCTGCATTCCACAACGTGTGTCGTCACCGCGGCCCATCGTTCGTCACCGAATGGCAAGGCTGCGGGGCCCGGCGGTTCAGTTGTCCGTATCACGGCTGGGTCTACGACACGACCGGCAAGCTTGTCGGCGTCCCCGAGCGCGAAGACTTCGCTCCCGAACACCTCGACGGTCAGCGCGCCCCGGCCGTGGCCGCTGACGAGTGGGGCGGCTGGGTGTGGGTCAACCTGCTCGGCCCCGAGAAGGCCCCACCGCTATTGCAGTGGATCGGTGAGGAAATTCAGGCCGACCTCGGCCAATTCCGGATGGAAGACATGGTGCTGCTCGACGTGATGGAGTGGGACGTGCCGGTCAGCTACAAGGCGATCGTCGACGGCTTCAACGAGATTTACCACACCGCCGCGTTGCACCATGTCAGCCCGCAGTGGACCAAGTCGGCACGCGACACCTCATTCCACATCGTCGGCAACAACTACATGTGCTTCGTACCCCGTCACGATCGGCGCGACGAACTGGAAGAAGACTGGGACCACCACCAGAACGCCATCTGCCACTACGTGGTCTTCCCGAACACGGTGTTCAACTGCAACCCCGAACACATCCAGGTGTTCAACCCGATCCCCATCGACGTTGATCGAACCAAGTTCCTCTGCTGGGAGATCGTCTACCCCGGTGATCAGTCCGACCCGGAGTACGCCGCCTACTGGACCAAGATGACGAGCCACTGGGAACACCTGAAAAAAGTGGTCGGCGAGGACATCGATATCTATGAGCAACTCGCCCGCACCAAGCGGTCGTCGGCGTATACCCACAACATCCTGTCGGAACGCGAGTGCAAGATCGGTCACTATCACGAGAACATCTCCCGCCTGATCCGCGAGCCGTAAGGCCCGCTCGGATGGAGAGGATGATCTCGCTTGCCGCGGGAACGATCCTGGACGTCGACCCGGCAACCGCCGTTTCGGTTGCCGCCGCGGCCGGATTCCCGGCGGTCGGCATCTGGCATGACCCGTCGACATGGGTCGCCCAGACGACCCGCGACGTCGCTCACCGGCTCGCCGATACGGGGGTGATGGCACTTGACGTTGAGCCGATCATCTTCGGCCGCGGTGATCATCACGGCGAAGCGGTAATCGAGATCGCCGCCGCGCTCGACGCCCGGTTCGTGCTGGTCGCCAGCGGGCCCGCGCCCGTCGCTGAGGTGGTCGATGCGTTGGCGCGATTATGTGAATTGACGGCCGTCACGACTCCGGGAGTGACGTTGGTGTTGGAGTTCCTGCCGATCTTCTCGGTCGGTTCGTTGGCGGCGGCTGTCGACGCGGTGCGGGCCATCGGCGCCCCGAACCTGGGCGTGCTGGTCGACACCCTGCACCTCGATCGCTCCGGTTCGACCCCCGCCGATCTGGCCGCTGACCTCGAACTCTTTCCGTATCTGCAGCTCGCCGATGCCCCGCAGTTGGTTGATTCATCGCCGAGGGCGTTACGTGATGAGGCATTGCACGGGCGACTGCTCCCCGGTGACGGCGTGCTCCCGCTTGCCGAGGTGTTGGCCGCGTTGCCCGCCGTGCCGATTTCGGTCGAGCTGCGATCACGGGCCCTGATCGAGCGGTTTCCCGCGCCCGTCGATCGGGCCCGAGCTGTGCTTACCGCCACTCGTCGCGTCGTCGAGAGCGTGTAGCCGGAGGAATCCCATGGACCTTGCCACTCTGCAGAATCTCATCGATCGTCAGGCGATCGACGACGTGTTGCAGCGCTACGCCCGCGGCATTGACGCGTTCGACTTCGACGTGGTCAGCGACGTGTTCACGGCGGACGCCGCGGCGCAGTACTCGAAGTATCCCGAGATGATCGGGGGGCCGGCGATTGCCCGGTTCCTCCACGATCACACCCAGTCGACGTCGTGGCATCAGCACCTGCTCACTGTTGTCGAGGTGGTCATCGACGGCGACCGGGCCACTGCGCTCACGTACTTCATCGCCCACATGGTCGCGGGCGAACCGGGCGAGACCGTCACGGTACAGGTCGGTGACTACCGCGATGAGCTGATTCGCACGGCCGACGGTTGGCGGATTTCCCGTCGTCGGCAGTTCTCAGGTCTGAAAGAACGCCGCTCGCTTTGAGGGTCGCCGATGACGTGCTCAGAAGTACGGCAGGTACTCGCGTAGTTCCCAATCGGTGATTGTCGTGGCATCCCACTCGTCGCCCGATGCGTCGCGGCGGGCGACGTCGTATCGCTTCAGGGTGAGGTATGCGCGCACCAGGTCGGGGCCCATCGTCGCCGCCAACGTGGTGTCGGCTTCCAACGCGTCCAACGCCGCGGCGAGGGTGTGGGGGGTGTGGCGATCGGTGTTCGGCTCGGCGTCACCATCTCCAACCTGCGGATCGCCACAGGTCAGACCAGCTTCAAAACCCAGCCGGGCCGCGTTCAAAGTAACCGCCGCAGCGAGATATGGGTTGACGGAACCGCACGGCATCCGGTTCTCGATGCGGGTGGCGACACCCCGCTCGCACGGGACGCGGTAGGTCGAGATGCGATTGTCGAGACCCCAATTGGCCCAGTAGCCGGCGATCAGGCCGGGCTGCAGCCGCTTGTATGAGTTGGTGTTCGGGGCCAGAAACGCAGCCGCGCTCTCGTGATGCTTGACCAACCCGCCGATGCACGACCCCATCAACGGCGAGAAGCCGTACTCGGCCGAGGGATCATCGAAGGCGTTGGTGCCATCGGCTCGCGACAACGAGAAGTTGACATGCAGCCCGCTGCCCACCAACGTCGCTGACGGACGCCCAATGTAGGTGAGCAGATAGCCGCGTTCGGCAGCGATCTCGAACGACATCTCCTTGAACACGAACGCTCGGTCGGCTGACTCCAACGCCGGGCAGTAGTGCATGTTCAGTTCCATCTGCCCCGGCGAGAACTCGCCGGTGACGCCCTCGACATCGAGGTTGGCGGTCTCCGCTGCTTCGAACAGGGCGAGCAGAATCCCGGTCGGGTCGCCGCCCTTGCCGGTGCCATAGACGCGGTGCATCGGGTTCTGCAGGGTGATCCAGCCGCCGGGCGCTTCAGCGTCGGGCTGCATCACGTAGAACTCCATCTCGAAGCCCAACTGCGGCTCGTAGCCGAGTGCCCGCCACTTCGCTACGGCGTCGGCCAACGCTGAGCGAGGGCACAACGGCAGCGGACGATCGTTGAACGACAACTCGGCGACGGCGACGTCGGTATCGGGCTCCCAGCCGGAGCGACGCGACATCACGTCGGTCTCGACGGTCAGGTCGGCAAATCCCACATCGGGGCCGTATCCCTCGACTGGCAGGATCTCGCCGTCGATGCCCATCGTCAGCGTTGTCACCGCATGGTGGGTGTGTCCGCCGAAGCGACGCTCGGGCACGTAGCGACCGTGCGAGATGCCGTTGAGATCGCTCCAGATGATGCGTACGCGACGATGTGCCATAACGGGGGAACCGTAGCAAACGCCCCAAATGTTTGGGTCCAAATGATTTGCTACCGTCCTTGTGCATGCAGGACATCACCGATCATGATGTGTTCGTCGACGGCGTTCCCCACGAGACATTTCGGCAACTACGCGACAACGATCCGGTGAGTTGGTGGGACGAACGCGACGGCGGGTCGGGGTTCTGGGCTGTCACCCGCTACGACGATCTGCTGACGGTGAGTCGCGATGTGGAGACGTTCCGTTCGGGTGAAGGCATCACGCTGGAGGAGATGCGCCCCGAGGCGTTCGAAGCCCGTCGCTCGATGATCGAGTACGACCCGCCCGCTCACACCCGCTACCGCCGATTGGTGTCCAAGCCGTTCAGTCGTCGCGAGGTGTATGCCTACGAGAACGCGATCCGCCTGCTCTCCCGCCAGGTCCTCGACGTGGCGCTACCGCCCGGGGGTTCGCAGTTGGACTTCGTCGAGGCAATCGCCAAGCAGTTGCCGATGCGAATGCTTGGCCGGCTGCTTGGGGTGCCCGATGAGGATGGTCCATGGCTGGTCGAGCGCGGTGATGCACTACTCGGCAACTTCGATCCCGAGATGACCGACTATCCCATCGATATGGTCGACACCGCCGAATTCGAGATGATGCCGTTCCGGTCTCCGGCGGGAGTCGATCTGTATCGCTACGGCCAACGCCAGGTCGCCCTGCGCCAATCGAACCCCACCGACGACATCATCTCCGACCTGCTCCGCCCGACGATTGACGGCGAACGGCTGTCTGAGCAGGAGTTCAACAACTTCTTCGTGCTGCTGGTCGGAGCGGGAAATGACACCACCCGCTACACCATGACCGAGGGGCTCAAGGCACTGATCGAGCACCCCGCGCAACTAGCCGAACTGCGTGATTCGATCGGGCGTGACCCGGCGTTGATGGACTCGGCGATCGAGGAGATGCTCCGCTGGGGCACCGTGACAATGCACTTCCGCCGCACGGCGACGCGTGACGTCACCATGCGCGGGAGCAACATCAAACGGGGAGACAAGGTCGTCATCTGGTTCATCTCGGCCGACTACGACGACCGCCAGTTCACTTCGCCGTTCGAATTCGACATTCACCGCACGCCGAACGATCACGTCGCCTTCGGGCGGATGTCGCCGCATCTCTGCCTCGGTGCCCAACTCGCCCGGATGGAACTCAAGGTGATGTTCGAGGAACTCCTCCCGCGCCTCGCCGACGCCCAGATCACCGGGCCCGCGCCCCGCCTGCGATCGAACTTCATGAGCGGCATCAAACACCTACCGATCGCAGTGTCCTTGGCGTAGCGGCTGACGACGACGGCGATTCACGCGCCGGAAACATCGGGCGAACACCGCCGACATCGACGGCCGTCACACTGACCCTTTCGGAGGAGGCAAACTCACATCGCATGACCGTTCACACCCGGGGGCTGCGCCCCCGAACCCCATCGTTGTCAGACTCGCTGGCGCTCGCGCTGCCAACCGGTCACGAGCAGAGCTCATGACCGTTCACACCCGGGGGCTGCGCCCCCGAACCCC
>JANNNL010000057.1:0-10976 GCA_031398525.1 Actinomycetes bacterium
CGACGGCTTCTGGGAATGTGAGGGATGACCGTGTCGAATGATCAGACACATCCGAGTGATCCGCAGCCACTGCGGATCAAGGCGGAAGCCAACTCATGGGCGCATCCGCAGCCGACGGAACCGTTGCCGCCCGTTGCTCGGTTCCCGCCCCCCACGGCAGATCCGCTCCCCGCCGAGTGGGGCGCTCCGGGAACCTCACAGGCTGTCGCCGGCAGCCGAGCCGCGGCGTTCGGGCCGCCAATTCTCCCATCTGAACCGGCACCGGATCTTCGCCGACGTCAGGTCGCCGAGTTAGCACCCCTGCCCCCGCCCGGACTCACGCTGCGAGCTGAGGACGGGGCCGATCTCGGCGCTACCCCGCATCGTCAGTCGAGGTTGCGCTCCTTCGCCGCCCCGGTCGGAAGCCGCCGCCGGCATGCCGCCGCAGCCGCCCGCATCGTGGCGGTGGGCCTGTCGACGACCGGTTTCGTCGTCGGGATAGCTTCGCTGGCCACGGCTCAACCCGATGGGGAGATCGGGGCCGCGTCACCGGATGTGACGTCGGGGACGATCATCCAAACGCGCACCGTCCACCGCACGGTGTACGTCGATGAGCAGGGAAACCCCGTGCCGGAGTTCGACCCGTCGATCGCCCAGGCCGCGATTGACTCGGCGGTCGCTGAGAATGGTCGGGTGACCGGAGACTCGCCGTGGCCCGCTCCGGCAATGATTTCCGGAGTCGAAGCATCCGCCGACGAGGTTGCGGCCGAAGAGCAGTTCCTGCTTGATCAGATCGTAGCTCGACCTGACTCGAACGACTCCACGCGCTCGTCAGGTCAGGGCTCACGACGGATTCCGACCTCGGCGGAGGGTGACGAGACCGAGATCGAGACGGACGCGGCCACGAACGGTGATGTGGCGGACGAGGACGCCGACGTTGCCGAGGAATCGGAAGAATCACTTGAAGCGACCGACCCTGCCGAGTCGTCGGCGGCGGAGGGTGCGGAGCAGCCCGGCCTCGGGGAACCGGACGAGCCGATCGAGCCCGGGAACCCGGACGACGAGGAACCGGCGGTCGCAACGACGGTGTCGAGACCATCGGCGGCACCCACGACGACCATCCGTCCGGCCACGACGACCACCCGTCCGGCGACGACCACGACTCGGCTTACGACCACCAGCACGACTCCTTCGACCACGACTCCTTCGACCACCACGACCACGACTCCTTCGACCACGACTCCTTCGACCACGACTCCTTCGACCACGACTCCTTCGACCACGACTCCTTCGACCACCACTCCTTCGACCACCACTCCTTCGACCACCACTCCTTCGACCACCACGACCGAGGTGCCGCCGGTCACGGATCAGCCGCCCGTGACCGATGTGCCGCCCGTGACCGACGACCTGTCGGTGATGGACGAGTCGACGACGACCCTCGCAGGTGCGAGCACGACGACTGGCTTGACGACCGCAACATCAAAGCCGACCACGACGACTCGTCCGACAGCCGCAACCACCCAGGCGACTGTCACCACGGTGCGTCCGACGACAACAACTTCGGCACCGACGACGCCCTGCACCGGATCGAAGTGTCACTCATGACTCCGACCCCGAACAGTCCGCCGGACTCAACCAACTTGAAGCCCGACGCGCTCGTCGGCCGAGCTCCGATGCCGACCAGGAAGTGAGATCGGCGATGGATTCCGGAATTGCACCCAGGTCGTTCCCGCCACCGGATCCGGCCGGCCGCCTGCCTTCTCGCGCCCCGGCGCCCGCCGCGTCGTCGCCGACGATGGCCCCGCCGTCGCGTCCGGTGAGGCGGCGGCACGCAGCGGCGGCGACTCGGGTGCTCGCCGGCGGGCTCTCCACCTCGGGGTTCCTGCTGAGTGTGGCGGCGCTCGCCGCCCAGACCCCGAGTGTCGCTGCATCGACCGCTCCGTCGACGACATCCCCGGGGGCCGCAGCCGAGACGTCGATCGTCACCAAGACGTTGCATCGCACCGTCTACGTCACCGAGAACGGCGTCCCTACTGTGCCAACGGTTCCGTCGGTCGTTGCGGCCGTCGCTGAGACTCTGCCTCTGCCGGTCGAGACCACCGACGCTCCGGCTGCGATCCCAGCCGTTGCGGCCCCAGCGGCGCTGCCGCCACCAACCGCGCCGCGGCCGGCGCCGCGTTCGGACCAAACAACTCCGGTAGCGGACCCCACTCCGGTGGCCCCACTGCCTGCCCTGCCCGTAGGCGTCCCTGCCGAGGATGCTCCGCAGCCGGCGGTCGCCGAAATACCACCGCCGTTGCCATCGCCGCAGCCCGCGCCGGCCGCAGGCCCGACTGATGCACCTGCACCTGCACCTGCACCGCCTGTCGTCCCCGATCCGCCGCCGCCGCCGTCGGTGACCGATCCGCCTCCGGCGCCTGATTGCACGGGAACCGCATGCTGACGCTCGCCATCCCCGATGAGCGTCGTTGGTTGGTGACCACCGTTCCCACGATGGGAACCTACGGTGAGATCCAGATTGACGGCCCTGCATACCTCATGGCGTCGGCCACCCGGCGCCTCGACGAACTCGAAGCGTCGTGGAGCCGGTTTCGACCCGACAGCGAGTTGGAGTTGCTGCACGCCCGCGCCGGGTCGTGGACGACAGTCAGCCCCGATCTTGCTCGCATACTGGCGCTGGCCCTGGTCATGTATCGCCACACGGGTGGTTGGTTCGACCCCTCGGTGCGAACCGCCCTCGAACAACTCGGCTACGACCGACCGTTTCGTTCCCTTGATACCGAACACGACACACCCAGATACCCCCCGCCGCTGCCGGCGATCGGGCTTGATGGATTGGAGGTCGATCTGCCCGCCGGTCGCGCTCGGGTGGCGACGGGGCTCCGGATAGATCTTGGCGGTATTGGCAAGGGACTGGCGGCCGACATCGTTGCCCATGAGGCCGTCATGTTCGGCGCCCGCGCCGCGTGTGTCGGTCTGGGAGGCGACGTGGCCGTTGCCGGCGAACCGCCGAGCCCCGGGGGCTGGGAGATTCCGGTGACCCACCCGACTACCGGTGAGGAACTCGACCGCCACCTGCTCACCGCTGGCGGTATGGCGATGAGTACGACCCTGTTGCGGGCCTGGCGGCAGGGGACAAAGCGGCAGCACCACCTGATCGATCCGTCGCGGGGCTGCCCGGCGGAGACCGGCATCGATGCCGTCGCCGTTGTCGCCCGGAGCACCGCCCGCGCCGAGGTTCTGGCGAAGGCGGCGCTGATCGCTGGTGATGTCTGGGGTCGACAGCTGCTTCGTGAGGCCGGGGTCAAGGCGTGGATTGTGCGCGGATCCGATGTCGAACGAATCGAAGGAGACGACTTCTGATGCTGGCAGTGACCAACAAGCTGACATGGTACGTGGCGCGATCGAGTGGGTTGATGGCGTGGGCTGTCGTCACGGCCAGCGTGCTGTGGGGCCTGGCGTTGTCGAGTCGCTTGATTCGCAAGCGCGGGGTCCCTGCGTGGCTCAACGACCTGCATCAGTTCCTCGGAACGTTGTCGCTGGTGTTCACCGGGGTGCACGTGGTTGCGCTGTGGCTCGACCGCTATGTTCCTTTCGGGCTCAAGCAGCTGTTCATTCCGATGACGTCGAGTTGGCGGCCCGGGGGTGTGGCCTGGGGCATCGTCGCGATGTACCTCCTCGTGGCCATTCAGGCGACGTCGCGACTGATGCGTCGCCTGCCCCGCAAGGTTTGGCACGCCGTCCACTTGTCGAGCCTCTTGTTGTTTGTTGCGGCGACCGTTCACGGCTTCGCCACCGGTGCCGACCGGTCGAACCGTCTGGTGCAGTGGCTTGCGCTGACGGGAGTGACGCTGGTTGTCGCGATGGGCTTGTTCCGACTGCTGCATGGCCGCCAGGCCCGGCGCATCAATGTCGCCCCCGCTCCGCCACGAGCTCGTCGGCCGGTTGGTGCGCGATGATGCTCATACGTGATGACGACCGACTCAGACCTTCGTGCACCCGAGCCGCCCAGTGAGGCGTTGATCGGGGAGTTCATCTCGATTGTCGGTGCCGACCATGTGCTGGTCGGCGACGATCTCACCGCCGGTTTTTCGATCGACTGGACGGGACGGTTTCGAGGTCGGGCAGCCAGCGTCGTTCGTCCGGCCTCGACAGACCAGGTCGCCCGCGTCGTCGCGGCGTGTGCCCGTTCCGGGACGCCGCTGGTTCCCCAAGGCGGCAATACCGGGATGGTGGGGGGTGGCGTGCCGCTCCACGGTGAGGTCGTCGTGCACCTCGGCCGCCTCGATCAGATCGAACCCGTCGATCGAGTGTCGTCGCAGGTCACCGTGGGCGCGGGGGTCACGCTTGCCCGTCTCCATGAGCATGCCGCAGCCGCCGGGTTGGCGTTCGGCGTCGATCTCGGGCCGCGCGATAGCTGCACGATCGGCGGGATGATTGCCACCAACGCTGGTGGCATCAACGTGCTGCGTTACGGCATGATGCGCCAGCAGGTGATGGGGATCGAAGCCGTGCTGGGGGACGGTTCGGTGATCTCGCACCTGTCGGGCCTCGCCAAAGACAACACCGGCTACGACCTCGCCGGGTTGCTCGTAGGGAGCGAAGGCACACTCGGGGTTGTCTGTCGGGCTCGTCTACGGCTGGTACCGGCGACGCCTGAGCGGGCTACCGCTCTACTCGGGGTTGGCGATTTCACCGCCGCCGTCAAGACAGCAACGATGCTTCGAGAACGGCTTGACCATCTCGTCGCCCTCGAGGTGATGACAGCCGATGGGGTCAATCTGGTCTGTGACGAGTTGCTCGGTCACCGTCCATCGATCGAGGCGCTGGCTGCGCCGGTCGTGTTGCTTGTCGAGTTGGCCGCCGCGCAGGACCCATTGGACGAATTGATCGCGGCCGTTGATGGTTTGGCGCTGGCGACCGAACCGGCTCTCGCCGGGTCTCCCGAACAGCGGCGTCGTCTGTGGATGATTCGGGAGCGGCATGCCGAGGCGATCGCCCGGCGCGGTCGCCCCGTGAAGCTCGATGTATCTGTGCCGCTTCCGGCGATGGCGAGATTCGTAGCGTCGCTGGCGCAGATGCTCCCCAGCGATCTCGGGGCCATCGTCTTCGGCCACATTCTCGATGGCAATCTGCACGTCAACGTGACCGGAGTCGAAGAGTCCGACGTGGCCCGAACCCGACGTGTGGAGGAGATGGTGTTGGGTGAGGTGGTGCGCGTTGGAGGAAGCGTGTCGGCGGAACACGGCGTCGGAACGGCCAAGGCCGAGTATTTGTCATGGTCTCGAACGCCGGCGGAGATTGCCGCGTTTCGAGCGATCAAGGCGGGGCTCGACCCCGCGTCAATCATGAATCCGCGTGTGCTACTCGCGGCGCGCTGAGCAGGCGGGTCCGCTCGAGCTGAGCGGTGCGGCTGGCCTTGGTGCGAGCGTCGCGGACGGCTTGCTGTTCGGCGGTCGGTTCAGAGATGCCGTGTTCGCGCAGGTGCCGCTCCAACGCCCGTTCGACGAGGACCGCATCGCAGACGTGACACGTGACGTGATAGGCACACGAGGCGGTCCATGCTCCTCCGATGAGGCCTTTGCGGCCACAATCGGGGCAGAACACCGTCATGCAGCTCGGCCGACTCGACGTGCGGGGCCACTCGCGAGAACGTGCCGCCATCGTCTTGGCCGCTGGATCGAGAAATACGTTCCTACCCATGTCGGCGGACTCCTTGGTGTGGGACGCAGCGAGCGTTGAGGCCGCGCTTGTGATTGCTAGGAAGGGTGACCATCTCAACCTGTTCGACGGGCCATGTCCGCAACCATGACGGGGGTTTCTGACATTTTTGTCAAAGTTTAGTGCGTAATGCAAATGCCGCTACTCGATTCGCCGGAATTGCTTGAAAGATCCCAGCCAACGCGGAGATGGTCGTGCGCAGGACGATCGGTGGTGCCCTCCGTTTGTTCACTCGGAGTGCTTCGATATTCAAGCAAATATCACAAAAAGTGAGAAAATTGCCCAAGGTGGTACACATTGCCAACGAAGGTGAGAAATTGCCGGCCGCGGTTGGTGGGAGCCACTTAACGTTGGTCGATGTATCACGAGCGGAACAATCGGGGCTATGTGGCTCGAAACGTCGGCGTCGTCGCCGGGGTGAACCGCGTCGCTCCGGAGGCATTTGAGGAATAAGCATCGTGAGATATATGAGCAAGATGCTCGATCTGGCCAGGCGATGCCACGACAACTGGCATGTGCAGCTTCTAGTCTCGTGGTTCGTCAGGCCACGACCGTGCCCTGATCATGGTCGCCGAGGAGCTCGCATGTACGACGAAGTCATTCAAATATCCCCCAACGACGTCCACTCCTCGGGGTGGCTCAAGACAACCACGGCCGACGGTCAGCAGCACTACCTGCTGACGGGCGTCATCGTCCCGCATCTCAAGGGCGGTGCCGGTGACTGGCGCCACGTCACGCTGCGCGCCGCGATTGCAATACCGGACTTGGCTCCAGGGCAGCAGTTCGTCGCCAGTCAATGGGCGCCATTCGTCGCCATTGCTGCAGTCGCCGACGAGGTGGGAGATGCGGTGTCGGGTTGGGCCGTCGACGGCTGCACGCTGGTAGCTCCGAATGCGGCACAATCGGCGGTGACGATCGAGGTCCAGGCTGCGGTTCGTGACGTCAGCGCGTTCTTGCTGCGGCTGAGTTACTCGATCAACATCATCGGCACGTACGCCTGAATCGCAGCGTTGAACCCCCGGGTGACAGTAAGCGGCACGAGAGAATCGGTCAGGCGATGATCACGATGACGTCACCGATGTTCAACGTGTCATAGGCGGCTTTGGCATCGGCTTCCAGCAGGCCGATGCAGCCGCCTGTGCCCCGCGCGCTTTCCAGCGTGGCTCGACTGACGGTGTGGACGATCTGGTCACCAATGCACCCGCCGCCGAATGAGATTCCCCAGCGCAGTCTGCGCCGCGGCGTGATCGGTTGCTTGTGGCCGATGGCGAAGGTTCCCGGGATCGTGCGAGCGCACTCCTCGATGGGGCCGTAGCCGCCGACCGCGGCAAACTCCATCGATGTGCCTCGCCGACCGCCGATGATTGCTCGGCGTTCCGAGAGGTCCAGGCACATCGCTCGGGTGTAGTCCGCGATCGCGGCCTCGCAGGTTCCCTCGTCCGGACCTGCCTTGATCGGGTCTGCCTGAACCGGTGTGGCGCGGGCCGGCGTCGGCGCCTCCGTCCGTGTTCCTGGCGTTCCTCGCGGGGCTGGAGCGGTTGGGACGCACACGGTCTCTCCGGGATGGATGACGGTCTCGGCCTTCGCCGCATTGGCAGCAAGTAGCGACCGCAAACGAACCTGGTAGCGATTGGCAATCGACGACCACGACTCCAAGCTGGTCACATTGTGGACCGCATCACAGGCTGTAGGCCGGCCCGATGATCGCCCCGGCCCATCGGATTCGTTTATGGGTGGCGCGGTGGTCGCAAGTGCTACCGGCCTCGGCGTCGAGGGGTCCGCCGGGCTGTTCGATGGCGTGGCCAGAGGGACGCACAGCGCCATACCAGGGTGCAGCGGGGTGTCGCGGGTGAGTCCGTTGGCCTCGGCGAGCGGGCGAATGTAGATACCCGTTGCGCGGGAAACGCGGGACCACGAGTCCCCGGCCTGGACGACATAGGTCGCAGTGCACTCAACGGCTGCCCCGGCTTCGATCGGCGTCGTCCACATGAACGGAGGAATGAGGATGCAACCGATCGGCACCGCTCGCTTGCAGACGTCTCGAAGTCTCACTGGTCCACCCATTCGTCAGGAATGGATTCAGTATGACTCGCGACATGTGGTTAGAACAATACGAGTAGTGAATAAACCGAGAAGTGTGGTTTTAGTATCACCATCTCTTGAGATGTGGTCGTTGTGTCACTGCTCCGAGGATGCATAGTGCAGGGATGAACAAGATGGCCCATCGCAGTCCGAACGTGTCGGCGAGTACGCCCAAGGTGAGTGGTCCGATGGTGACAGCGGCCCCGGAGGCCAGTGCGCCGATGGCTCCCAGCGAGGTGGAGTCCACCGAACTCTCGGCTCGTCGATAGAGCCGGTCGACGGTCAGCGGGTAGAGGGGTCCGCCGCCGAACGCGGTGATGGCCAAGCCGAGCACCTTCACGGCCAGCCCCGGACCGAAGCACATGGTGGTGGCTCCGACCCCGACCGCAACGAAGGACACTGCGATCGTTGCCTCGCCAAAGAGTCGCTGGGTGGCGGGCAGGATGAGTCGCGACGAGAACATCATCACGCCGAAGGTGGCGGCCAAGACGGGGGCGAGGCCGCTCGATGCCCCGCCGACCTCTTTGAGATAGGCGGTCGACCAAATGCCCACCGAGAACTCGGTGAGGACCGCGTTGACGATGAAGAGCCACGGAATGAGCACGCGTTGACGGTCGCGAAAGTGGTGAAGGCTGAATGTGCCGTGGCGGCTCGGTTCGGGGACGTGCACCGGTCGTGCGACAAGCCCCAGGGCAATGATCGTGATCGCCGTCAGCGCCAGATATACCGGACGCCATGACCACTGCGCCGTCAGCGCCGCCCCAATGGCGAGGCTGAAGATGACGGCGGCGACCCCCGGAACGCTGTTGGCGGCGGCAAAGGCGGCGGCGCGGTTCTCCCCATGGTGGTCGCTGATCAGACCCGGCATGATCATGACGAACAGGGCACCGCCCAGGCCAGACAGCGCGGTGCCGGCCAAGGTGACGGGCCAAACAGAGCCGGTGCAGAACATCACCACACCGATCGTGATGGCCACCGCAGCTCCGGTCATCACCGTCCGTCGACCCGTGCGATCGACGAGCCCGACCCCGATGACGCCGATCACCAGCAGTCCGATCCCGAAAGTCGATCCGTGCAGTGCGGTGATCAAGCCTGAAAGATTGAACTGATCCCGTAGCTCGCCGAGGACGACGCCGACGCTCAGTCCGGCCACGAGCAAGCAGTAGCTCACCGCCGAGGCCACCGTCAGCCGATCCCAGCGAAAGGAGGTCTCGTTGGTCGGTGAGGCAGCAGATGGTTCGATCGGTGGTGCCGTGTTCACGAGTTCAAGTTGTACCAAGTTGTGTCCGGCCCCATATGAGATCCGCCGAGGTGAGCCGGAAGTCACCTCATGGGGCAATATGGATCAATGACTGACCAACGGCGGCGCAGCGGTGATGGCTTCATGCGCGGCAGTGATGGCCATGTTCGCTGGGGGATCTTCGGGGCGGCCGGGGTTGTCTTCGTCACGGTCGCCGATGGCGACGTGCGGGTGATGTTGCAGAAACGGTCGGCGTGGTCGCACGAAGGGGGGACATGGTCGTGTGCCGGCGGCGCGCTTGACGAGGGCGAAACTCCATACGAGGGAGCCATGCGAGAGGCCTCCGAGGAGATCGGGACGGTCCCTGACCACCTGGTTCTCGGTGAGTGTGTGTTCTCTCCGGCCACCGATTGGTCGTACACGACGATCGTTGCCGAGGTCGCTGAGGTCTTCGGTGGTTCGATGAACTTCGAGACCGACGCGGTGGAATGGATCGCGATCGACGACGTTGGCTCCCGCTCGCTGCATGCCGGTTTCGCCGCCGCGTGGCCGACCATTTACCGCCTGATTCGCGAGGCGAGCCTCGTCCCGCCCAGTCGATGACCGGTGGCACGCCTCCCCCAAGATCGTCTGGTCCACCGCGTCGAGAGTAGGTATGACCGCCGAGTGACGTCGCCGCCGTACCGATGACCGCTACCGTCGTCGCCCATGTCTTCTTCCAGCCTCGCCCGCCTTGCCGCGCTCTCGGCCGTCGTCGTACTGGCCGGTGCCTGCGGCTCGTCCTCGAACACCGATGCTGCGAGTGCCTCGTCGACCACTGCCGCCGCGTCGACCACTGCCGCCGCGTCGGGTGACACCGTGGCCGAGCCAGCCGCCGATCCCGCTGTTGCGCCCGAGACAGTGGCCGGCGCGTTGCCCAAGCCGGTCGTCAAGATCCCGGAAACGCTGCCGACGGAGTTGGTGATCACTGATCTGGCGCCGGGTGCAGGCGACCCGGCCAAGGCCGGCGACACGGTCACTGTCCACTACGTCGGGGTTCGTTCGGTCGATGGGACCGAGTTTGACAACAGCTACGACCGGGGCCAGCCATTCCCGGTCGTGCTCGGTCAGGGCGGGGTTATCCAGGGTTGGGACGACGGCCTCGTGGGCGCCCAGGCCGGTGGACAACGCCAACTCGATATCCCGGCCGCCTTGGCATATGGCGATCAGGACAAGGGCGACATCATCAAGGCCGGTGACGCGCTGACGTTCGTCATCGACGTCGTCTCCGTCGTCCCGGGAGTCGATCCGGCCGATGCCCCTCAGGGCGATGTGAAGCCTGCGGTGGGAACCACGAAGGTGGCGATCGAGGATCTGAAGACCGGAGACGGCGCGGCGCTCGCCGAGGGTGACAACGCGGTCGTGCACCTGGTGGCGTACCGTGGCGACACGGGAAAGTCGATCAACTCGACATGGGAGTCGGGTCAGAGTCAAACGATCCCCATCGACGCCGCCCAGACCCTGCCGGGCCTGGTTGAAGGCCTGGTCGGGATGAAGATCGGCGGCCGCCGACAGATCACCATCCCGTTTGTAGACGCCTTCGGTGACGAGGGGAACGAGGGCCTCGGGCTGCCCGCCAAGACCGACCTCGTGCTGATCGTCGATCTGCTCGCCACCGCGTAGCCGCGGTGTTGAGCTCGTAGGTGGGCCGCCGCGTCGTGCGAGTTTTCAGGCGAATCGTTGCGAGTCGATACGGGCTTCGGACTCCAATTTGTGGAGCCGCTCGTCGTAGCCGATCTGGCGAAACAAGTCGGCCAGCGACTGAAAATTGCCGAAGTCAGCCGCGAATGCACTTGCGTATGGCGTCGTCTCCCACTCGGGATGTTCGTCAACGAGTAGGGCGTACTCGTGCTCGGCGTGGTCTTCGAAATCGGCGTTCAACCGGTAGCTCCAGCGCGGCCGGATTACGAAC
>JANNNL010000384.1:0-3320 GCA_031398525.1 Actinomycetes bacterium
AGTCCGCTGCGTCTGCCATTCCGCCACTCGGGCCTGAGTATGCGAGTCGCCAGGCTACATCCACTTCGTACTGTTGACGCCACCAGATTGATGGCAGGGTGTGGTCACGTCGATCACCGCGCAGCGTCAGCCTCGTTACCCACCGGTAGTACGTGGGAGCCACGCCAAACGGTCTAGCCTCTTGTTCGGGCCGAACGAACGCTGATACTGACCACTTCCAGGGAGACCATCTACCACATGCTTGCCTTCACCTTTCCCGGTCAGGGATCGCAGCGGCCGGGTATGGGGCGGCCGTGGGTCGACCACGAGAGCTGGGAGCTTGTCGCCGAGGCCTCCGATGTAGCGGGACGCGATGTCGCCTACCTCATGCTCGATGCCGATGCTGACGAGCTCAAAGACACCCGCAACGCGCAGCTCATGACGTTTGTGTCCAGTCTGATGGTGCTCGACGCCGTCGAGCGCCTGGGTATCGAACCAAGCTTCTGCGCCGGGCACAGCCTGGGTGAATACACCGCACTGGCCGCAGTTGGTGCTCTTTCGTTTGACGAGGGGGTCCGCCTCGTATC
The DNA here is from genome assembly GCA_031398525.1 of Actinomycetes bacterium. Classification (GTDB taxonomy): domain Bacteria; phylum Actinomycetota; class Acidimicrobiia; order Acidimicrobiales; family Ilumatobacteraceae; genus JANMJD01. The sequence continues at coordinate 567 of JANNNL010000384.1, forward strand.
GGAGCGAGCCGAAGCGATGCACGACGCCGGCCTCGACAACCCGGGCACGATGGCCGCGGTCCTCGGTCTCGACGACGACCAGGTCGAGGTGGCCTGTCGTCTCGCAGACAGTGACGTCTGGGTGGCAAACTTCAACGCGCCGGGCCAAATTGTGATCGCCGGCTCGCCCGATGGCGTCGCCCGAGCGGCCGACGAGGCCAAAAAGCTTGGGGCGAAGAAGGTCATGCCGCTGCAGGTGGCAGGCGCGTTTCACACTCCGTACATGGCAGGCGCCCGCGACCGTTTGCGCAAGGCCATCGCCGAGTCCCATCCTCGTGACACCGATGTCGCCGTCGTATCCAACGTCGATGCGCTCGCCCATAATCAGGGCGACGAATGGGCCAGCTTGCTGTCGGCCCAGCTCACGAGCCCCGTGCGCTGGAAGCACTGCCTACTCACCCTCGAAGCTGCGGGGGTCACCGAGTATGTGGAACTCGGCCCCGGTGGTGTCCTCACCGGCATGACCAAGCGGAGTGTCGACGCAGCTCGCACCATCTCGGTCGCCACTCCCGAAGATCTCAATAAGCTGCTCGACTGGATGGCCGTCGCCCGGCCAATGTCGCCGGCGGTCCACGAGGGCGAGCATCTCTTTGCCTCGGAGCGCATTGTCGTGAGCCCGGGCGCTGGAGTTTTTGCACCCTCCGAGACGATCGTCAGCGGCAGCCGTATCGAGGTCGGCGACGTACTTGGATTGGTGGGCGACGTCGAGGTTCGTTCACCCTTCGCCGGAGTGATTCAGAGTTTCATTGCCGTGGCCGGGGAACGAATTACGCCCCGCCAACCTATTGCATGGCTCAGGACGGTTTGACGTGCCCAGTATTCCCGCGGGTCTGACTGGTGCCGTGATCACCGGTTGGGGCTCGGCGCTCCCGCCCAAGATCGTCACCAACGTCGATCTTGCCCAAACGATGGACACGTCAGACGAGTGGATCCGCGACCGAACAGGCATTGTTTCACGGCACGTCGGTGGGTCGACTGCCGGGTTGTCGGTCGAGTCGGGTCGCAAAGCGATCGAGATGGCGGGAGTCGACCCGGCGACGATCGACGGACTCGTGCTCGCGACCACGACACCCGACCGCACGGTCCCGGCCACCGCCCCGACCGTGCAGAACGAACTCGGGCTTCGATGCGGTTCCTTCGATATCAACGCCGCGTGCTCCGGCTTCATGTACGGGTTAGTCGTCGCCCACGGAATGATCGGCATGGGTGCAAAGAAGATCCTGGTCATCGGCACCGACACCCTGGCCCGGATCACCGATTGGACCGATCGAAACACGGCGATTCTGTTCGCTGACGGCTCGGGAGCCGTGGTGCTCGAGGCCTGCGATGGTCCCGGCCAACTCCTCGGTTGGGACCTCGATGCCGACGGCTCTGCTGAGCGCTTCCTGTACGCGGAGGTTGGCGGATTCATCCAGATGGACGGCAAAGAGGTCTTCCGCCGGGCTGTGCGGATCATGGTCGACTCAGCGACGAAGTCGCTGGCGGCCGCTGGTCTCACCGCCGACGATCTCGCTCTCGTTGTCCCTCACCAGGCCAACATCCGGATTATCGAAGCTGCGTGCCAACGTCTTGGCGTCGGCATGGATCGCGTGTCGACGGTGCTGCACTACACCGGCAACACGTCGTCGGCATCCATCCCGCTCGCACTCGTCGATGCCCTCGATGCTGGCCGAGTGAAGTCGGGCGACAACGTCTTGCTCGTCGGCTTCGGAGCGGGAATGACCGCAGCGAGTGCGGTCCTTCGCTGGGGTGGCGGAGCCGAGTCATGAGCCGGACCGTGTTGATTACCGGTGGCTCCAGAGGGATCGGGCTGGCTTGTGCGCAACGCTTTGCTGCGCTCGGCGACAACGTCGCGGTCACTTATCGAGGATCAGCGCCGCCTGATGCCTTTTTCGGTGTCAAGTGCGATGTCACTTCGGTCGCCGAAGTCGACGCCGCGTTTACCGCCGTCGAAGCCGAGTTCGGCCCGGTCGAGATCCTCGTGTCGAATGCCGGCATGACCAAGGACACGTTGCTGTTGCGCATGGCCGAGGACGATTTCACCTCGGTGATCGACGCCAACCTCACCGCCTCGTATCGCGTGGTCAAACGAGCCGCTCACGGCATGTTGCGGGCTCGCAAAGGCCGCATCATCCTGATGTCATCGGTGGTCGGCATGCTTGGCTCAGCCGGTCAAGCCAACTATGCAGCATCGAAGGCCGGCCTCGTTGGCCTGGCCCGGTCGCTGGCCCGCGAACTAGGTTCGCGCAGCATCACCGTCAACGTCGTCGCGCCCGGACCGGTCGAAACCGACATGACGGCTGCTCTCGGCGAGAAACGATTGGGCGAACTGACCGCGGCCGTCCCGCTCGGGCGCATGGCCACGCCCGATGAGATCGCCGGGGTCGTAGCCTTTCTCGCATCATCTGATGCCGCGTACATCACCGGGGCGGTAATCCCCGTTGATGGCGGACTCGGCATGGGACACTGACCGCCCACACCGTCTGAAGCCTCAGACACTTATTCAATGTGAATCACCAAGGAGAATTCCCGTGGACCAAGAACTTTTCGCCCGTTTCCAGAAGTGCGCCGTCGACGTCTTGAGCGTCGATGTCGACAAGGTCACCCCCGACGCCAGCTTCGCCGACGACCTTGATGCCGACAGCCTCGACCTGGTCGAGTTGGTCATGGCACTGGAGGAAGAGTTCGGTGTCGAGGTGCCCGAGGAGGATCTCG
>JANNNL010000396.1:0-6551 GCA_031398525.1 Actinomycetes bacterium
CCCCGTTGTACGCCGTGGTCGACGGCGTGAGTGCGAAGCAGTACTTCGACAAGCCGGGCTGGCGCGGTGGCAACGCGATTCGACTGGCGAGGCCCGACGGGACGTACTTCTTCTACGGTCACATGTCGAGCTTCGCCGAGGGAATCGCCCCCGGAGTGACGGTCACCGCCGGAACCGTGATTGGCTACGTCGGGATGACCGGCAATGCCGGAGTCAATCATCTGCACTTCGAGGTGCATCCGCGCGGCGGCAAGCCGGTCAACCCCTACCCACTGGCGCGGGCCTACGGCATTTGCCAAGAAGTGGGCCGAGCCCAACCGACTCCCGCGACCACCATCGCAGCCGCCGGGTCGACGGCCCCGCCGAGTTCGCTGCAAGGGGCGTTGCCTGCAGTGCCGCCCGACCCGCTGTTCGCTGCGCCGCCGGGTGGAACGGTCGTCGCCGCATTGGCCCTCGAGCCGGTTCCCAACGGGACCGCCGCTTGTATTGCTCGCTACGCCGTACGGCCGGGTGACTACTGGTACTTCATCGCTGCGGCCGCCAAGATCAAGCCATCGCGTCTGGCCAGCGCCAACGAGCGCACAATCGAGTCGTTCATCTATCCCGACGAGAAGCTGTGTATTCCCGACGGGTCGTGGAGTCCGTCAACCTCCACGGTGCCGCCGCCGACCTCTGCGGCCAAGCAGCCGGCTACAAGCTCGGGAGCACCGGTGGTCCCGTCGAGCACGGTGGCTGGGAACGGCAAGACTCCACCGGGGACGACATGCACGTCGAAGTACACCGTGAACACGGGCGACTACTGGTACATGGTGGCCAGCTGGTTCCAAGTGCGCATTGCTCGGCTTGTCGCCGCCAACGGCCGCACCATCGACTCGCCGATCTACCCCGGCGAGACGCTCTGCATTCCATAGCTACTCGTGGCGACGTGACGGCTGGCGGCAAGTGACTGCGGATCAGCCAAAGCCGCGGGCGTCCTGTTTCAGCGCGGTATCGACGCTGAGTGCCGATGCGACGACCAGGGCAAGCAGCGGCTGCGGCAGTTGTCGGTGGATCTGCAACACATAGTTGTCGGCGGTCGTGAACATCGTCTTGAGCACGCCCTCGAAGGTCTTGGTGATGCGGGCGACCTCGTCTCCGGCCGCGTCCTCGATGCGGAAGTTCCACGCTCGCCAGTTCTCGGCCCTGATCGCCCCGAGGATTTGGCCGCCGGACTGGAGCGCAAAGTGAATCTTGCCGATCATGTTCTCCTGCACGATTCGCCCGACTTCCTGCCCGACACCGTTCTCAACGACGACCGTTGACTTGAACACCTTGCGGGGCCGGGTGAGGATGAGGTCGACCTGGCCGGCGGCGTCGCGGATCTCCAGCTTGTGGGTCATGAACTGATCGAGGCTGCTGACGACGCGTAGGACTTTCTTCGCCGTTGATTGGCCGACCTCGTTCACCGAGGCGATCTGGCGGCCAGCGCCGTCGAAGACGGCATATTGGCTGATGACCTCGAGGATCTTCGCCTTTTGATTGACGACGATGACCGGTTCGGTCCACAGGGTGCCACCGCCGGTGGCCCCGGCCGCTGAGATGCCCGCCCCCCGCCAGCCATCACCTTGGATCTGGGTGTGTACCTGCTCGACGGTCGTCGGGGTCGTCACGGGTTGAGCTCCGTCGAGATGGTCGATCGCGGTCGCACCGTTGTTTGACACGTGCTCGGTCCACTTGGCGCCATCCCAATAACGGAGCTGATGGCGGCCCATCGGGTCGGGGTACCAGTTGGCGGGGGTGGTCGACATGACAGCAGATTACTGCCCTGTCGGTTGGTGATGCCGCCGGTGCGGGCTACTTGTCGAGCTTGTGGATGTTGAGAATCAGCTCGCGAGCGAACGGGTCGAGCTGCCGCTCGGCGATTCGTTCGGTGATCGCCACCGCCTGCTGACCTTCGGGAACCAGGCCCGACCAGCGAATGTAGGCGCCCATCATCCCGATGATGCGGTCGCCGACCTCTTCGCCGTGGACGATGACCTTGCCACCGGCGTCGAGTAGATCACGCAGCTCGCGGAACACGAACGTCAAATAGCGGTCGTAGTCCTCGTGGGGCAGATACGGACGGTGCCGGTATGTCAGGCCGAGTTCGTCGTAGTTGTGCAGATTGAGCGGGGCCGGGATGATCGAAAACAGGCAGGCGAAGCCATTCTCGCGAATCCAGATGATCTCTTCCTGACGACGGACGCGACGATGATTCTCGCCGTAGCCGCCGGGTCTCTCACACACGGCGAGCCGATCCTTGATGATCCAGGTGAAATGACGGGGCTTAATGCCCAACGCCCATTTGCCTCGCAGACGCGGCGGCATCAGCGCGCTCCCCCATGGTTGTTGACGTGCATTTTCCACCCAGTCACGGGCTGAAAGGCTACTTGACGGGAGCGACAACCGACTGGTCCGTCGGGGTTTGATCTGTGTTGTCGTGAACGATGACCAGTCGCTGCCGATGACGGGTCAGGCGACGTCCGCCACCGAGGTCGGTGGCATGCGCGTCATTGCGGGCGACCGCAAGGCACCGCTCTACCGTCGCTGAACTCGGTGGATGCCGCTCGGCGTCGAAGGCGGTCAACCAGCGGCGTACCGCCCGGCGAGCGAGGGCGACCGGCGCAGCGGCCAGGGCTCTGGCATCGGTGGGGTCCAGCTGGTCGGCGAGATGATCGAGTAGCTTGGTGTCGTCGCGCAACAGGTTGGACTGACGAGCGATCACTGCCGCCACGTCGCGCGCCGCGATCGAGTCAAGAAGGGGCATCAATTCATGGCGGACGCGGTTGCGGCGATGGGCAGGATCGACGTTTGACGGGTCGGTAAGCCACGGAACTCCAGCGGCACGACAGACCCCTTCGGTCTCGGAGCGGCGCAGGGCAAGGAGCGGTCGGCGGGGATGCTCCGCCGAGGCGTCCATCCCCGCGAGCCCGGCGAGCCCCGCCCCGCGCATGAGATTGAGCACGATGGTCTCTGCCTGGTCGTCGAGGGTGTGGCCGGTCAAGACGCCGTCGGGAAGCACGCCGTAGCGGGCGCGACGGGCCCGGGCCTCGAGATCGGGACCCAGGGCAACGGCGACCCGTTCGGCGCGGAATCGACAGCCCAAGGTGGTGCTCAATGCCCGTACCAGATCGGCCTCGTCGCTCGACCGGTCGCGCAGCCGGTGATCGACATGGATCAGCGTTGCGTCGAAACCGGCGGCAACCGCCAAAATCGCCAGCGCCGTAGAGTCCGCGCCGCCCGAGACAGCGCAATCGACCTGTCCGTGCTCGGCCCGATCAGGGAAACGGCAGCGACCGAGGAGCGCCGCGAGAGAGAGCGCCGCGAGATCGACCCGCTCAGCCAACGCCGTTCGACCGGGTCGTGCAGACGGCGACGGGGACCGTGACGTCGGGGTGAGCGGCCGCACGTTCGGTACCCATTCGGCAGAGCCAGCGGGCCGGTTCGGCGATTTCCTCGATCGACGGCAGGCAGTCGGGGCCGTCCCAGCATCGGTCGATCGCTCGCGGACCCCCGACGGCTTCGATCGCTCCGATGAAGCCGGTCCCCGCCGAGTACTGGTTGAGCTTGGCCTCAAACCCGATCAGGCGGTAGATCAACCGCTGGATGGGGTTTACCCGCCGACGCCGCTCGCCGAGTACCCGTTCAAAGCGACTCGCGGAGGGAATCAGATCTCCCCCGGCCCGGTTCATCACGGTGTCACCGTGACCTTCGAGCAGCGACATCATCCCGGCGATCCGGCTGAGCGCAGCCCGCTGAGTCTCGGTCGCCAACACCGCGGCCAGGCCACCCTCGGTGATCCGACGTCGTGTTTCGACCCGATTGGTCAGCGCCGAGCGCATCGCAGCGAGCACGTCGCCCGACTCCCGTTCGCCGCCGAAGACCTGCGTCAACTGCTCGAAGAAAAAGCTGCGCAACCAGGGGACTCCGGTGAACTCGGCGCGGTGGGTGACCTCGTGAATGGCGATCCACAATCGAAACTCCTCGGCCGGGAACCCATAGCGATCTTCGAGGCCGATGAGGTTGGGGCCGACGATGTACACCTGGTCGGAGTCGCTGTCGTTGCCCATCAGCATGTCGTACTGGCCGATGACCCGTGAACTCATCCAGCCGAGCATGGTTCCGAGTTCGAGCGCCGTGACCTTGCTGCCCGTGGCCAGGCTCAGCCGGGCGAATCGACCAGAGTCATCGGCGTACTTCTCGATGTGTTGCGCGGTGAACGGGGCGAGCACGCCCCGGAATGAGACCACATTGCGACGCGCCCACGTGGCCCGATCAACGACTTGCGCAGTGGCCGGACCCTCAGCCGAGACGAGTCCGGTGGAATCGGCAACGAGAGCTTCGGCGGTCGACACCAGCCGGGAGAACTGCTTCCCGAGCCCCGAGTCGACTCGGGCGGGAAGCGGGTGGCGGCGGGCCAGCCGGCCAGCCGTGCGGGCGGCGAGATCCCAGTCAACGGGCTCGATCGCAGTCATCGCACCGATCCGCGCGACGGTGCGGTCAGGATTGCCGACGCTGCTGGCGCGACGGGTACTGCGGCTTGACGACCTTGGTGAGATATCCGGCGACGAGCTGCACGATGGCCCCGACGGTTGCGACGGTGAGGATGATGCCAATCCACCAATGCCAGGGTTCGAGTCGTGCCAAGAGCATGATCCGAGCCTAGCGGTGACGTCTCTCGATCAACCCCATTGGTCGGGGTGGGTGCCCTGAATTGCCCACGCACCGAACTCAGGACTCGCTGTCGCGCTCACGGCCGGACGGCGGGCCGAATCCGTGCATCATCGCGGGCATCGGTCCCGGGCTGTGGAGGTCAAGGGCATGGCGTTCGCCGTTCAAGATCGCAGCGAGGTCGATGCCAATGGTCTCGGGTTCGGCGCTCCGGTCGATGACCCCATCGGTGATCGTCAGCCCCACGCGGGCGACGTGACCGGCCCCCACCGTGAACCACTCGCCGTTCGTGGTGCAGTCTTCGTGGGCGAGGTAGAGCACCAGGGGGGCAACGAGTCGGGGGTGCAGCCACTCGGCCAACTCGGCGCTCCACGGCCATGGACCCATTCCTGACCCCGGCCGGGTCTTGGCGTATGGAGCGACGACGTTGACGCGGATCCCCAGCTTGCGGGCCTCGGATGCCATGCCGCGGGTCAGGCCGACGGTGCCCATCTTGGCCATGGCGTACGCGCTGCCACCGGGAACTCCGCCGAAGGCAGCACCCGAAGAGACATTGACGATGCGGCCATACCCCTTGGCGGCCATGACCTCCCACGCCGGGCGGCCGACGTTGAGCGGACCGCGCAACTGGGTGTCGATCAGGGCGTCGATCGAGGCATCGGGCAGGTCGGCGAATGGGGCCATGCGAACCTGACCGGCGTTGTTGACGACGATGTCGACGGTGCCGAACTCGTCGATCGCCGCCTGCACGATCGCTCGCCCGCCAGCTGAGGTCGTGACCGAATCGGTGTTCGCAATCGCTGTACCACCCGCCGCGATGATCTCGGCAACCACATCGAACGCAGGGTTGGCGTCGGGGGCCGTTGCGATGCCATCGGAATCGGAGATGCCGACGCCGAGATCGTTGACCACCACATGGGCCCCACGGGTCGCCAAGGCGAGGGCGTACTCGCGACCGAGGTTGCGGCCCGACCCGGTGACGATGGCGACGCGCCCATCGAACCTCATCGGCTCACGGGTCATGTCGGCCGGCTACGAGTCGAGGATGTCGTCGGCTTCGAGCCCGAAGCAGGCCTCGATGCGGGCCAGTAGGCCATCGGGCACCGACACGTAACGGGCTTTGGTGGCGATGACCTGCTTCAACTCGGCGTGGAAGTCGAACGCCTGCAGGCAATCGAGACATCCGTCGAGGTGGCGATCGATGGCGTGCTTGGCGCTGACCGGCAACTCGTGGTCTAAGAACCGCTCGAGTTCTCGCAGGGTCTCGTTGCAGTCAGCCATCTATACGCCCTCGGCGGTTCGCAGGTTCGGAAGATCAATTCGGGGCGAGGGCGGTCTCATCGATGAGGCCACGCTCTCGTGCGTAGTCGTACAACTGTCGCTGCATCGCTTTTCTTCCCCGATGAAGCCGAGACATCACCGTGCCGATCGGAATGTCGAGCATTTCGGCGATTTCCTTGTACGAGAACCCCTCGACATCGGCGAGCAGCACCGGAATGCGAAACGACTCGGGCAGGGCATCGAGCGCGTCCGTGACCTCGGAATCGGTGAACATGTCCATCAACGTGTCTTCCGCGCTGCGGTTCGCCATTGCCGCTTCCAGACCTCCGATGCGGCGGTAGAGGAAGAGCTCCTCGACGTCGTCGAGTTGGGTTTCCTCGGGACGTCGCTGCTTGGAGCGGTACGTGTTGATGAATGTGTTGGTCAGGATGCGGTACATCCAGGCCTTGAGATTGGAGCCCTCCTGGAAGGTCCCGTAGCTGCGGTAGGCCTTGAGGTAGGTCTCTTGCACCAGGTCCTCGGCGTCTGAGGAGTTCCGCGTCATTCGGACCGCAGCGGAGTAGAGCTGCGGCATGAAGGCC
>JANNNL010000419.1:0-9744 GCA_031398525.1 Actinomycetes bacterium
ACGACGTTGGAATCGGCGAGAACGAACTCGACTCGTGTTGTACCCCGGCGATGTAGATCCTCATGGAGGAATCGTCGCAGACGGTCGCCTGTCGGTATGAGCGGGCGGGACTATTGACCGGCGTAGGCGTAGAGCCAACCCCACGTCGTCGGACCGACAAACCCATCGACGACCATCGACGAGCTGTACTCATCCTTGACCCGCTGTTGGAAGGCGCGCACCGCTCGAACCGTGACGTCACCGAACTTGCCGGTCGCGCCCCATCCCGCCAACTCCGAGGCCCCGAGGAAGATAAGGAGGAATTGCAGCTCCTTGACCCGATCGTTGATCGCCCCTTTTTGCAGCCACGGCAGATCGGGGCGAGGACGGAAGCGCCCGGGGATGCCGCCGGTTGGGGGTGGCGGTGGGGTGGGGCTGCCACCGGAATAGCTCACCCCCGGGATGAGCCCACCATGGGTGAAACGATCGGTCGTCGCCGGGCCTTCACGTACCCCGAAGTCGGTACCCATCGCCTCAACGGTGCGACCATTGCCGGCAGAGAACGCCACGTGACGGCGTACGAGCATCGCGCTCGCGGCCGCATCGGTACGCGGCGGTTCCACCGCTCCGGCCGCCGATCGGAACGAGAACAGCAGCGCCCCTTTGGTGACGATCGCCTGTTCAACCGAGATGATCCGTCCGGCGTTCTTGCACTGCCAGTACTGCAGAAACGAAGCTTCGGCGAGACGCACCGGGGCACCGGCCCGCAGGCACACCCACTCGGTGAACTCCGAGCAGTCGAAGAACGGCGGGTTCGGATCACTCGCGTTCCACGCCCCACCGAACCGGTACGGCTTACCGAACTGCGATCGACCGATGGCGATGATGTCGTCGAGCATGCTCACGTAACTACTCCTCGGCTTACTCCAGTGGCCAACTTGACCGAATCTGAACGCCCGGAGAAGTCTGCTACATCTCGACCAATTCCCGTGCGCGACCGCGAGACCGATTCGGGATGTGCCCTCAACCGCACTCCCCCCTACGATCGATGGTGATGGATTTTGACTGGAGCCCAGAGTTAGTCGCCCTTCGCCAGCGCGCCGCGGCCGTCGCCGCCGAGGCGGTCGCCAAGTTCGGCCGCAGTAACGATTCGTGGATCAACGGATTCTCCAAGGATTTCTCGCGCACGCTCGCCGAGAACGGCTGGATCGGGATGACGTGGCCCGACAATCCCTATAGCGGGCTGGCTCGCCCGGCCATTGAACGCCTGATCGTCGGCGAGGAGATGATTTGTGCGGGTGCGCCGATCGCCGCCAGTTGGTTCGCTGACCGCCAGATGGGCCCGTCGCTGATCAACTACGGCACCCCCGAGCAGAAAGCCGACTTCCTGCCGGGCATCGTGTCGGGTGAAACCACCTGGTGTATCGGTATGTCGGAGCCCAACGCGGGCAGCGATCTGGCCAGCTTGCAGACCCGCGCCGAGCGCGATGGCGACCACTTCGTGATCAACGGTCAGAAGATTTGGACGTCGTTCGGAGCCGTGTCGCAGTACTGCTACTTGATCTGCCGCACCCGCGCCGATGGGCCGCCCCATGCGGGGATCTCGGAGATCATCGTGCCGATGGACACGCCGGGCATTGAAGTTCGCCCGATCAAGGACATGACGACCAACAGCCACTTCTGTGAGGTGTTCTACACCGATGTGCGGGTGCCGGTCGCCAACCTCGTGGGCACCGAGGGCGGCGCGTTCAAGCAGACGATGGCCCAGTTGGAGCACGAGCGCGGCGGCATCGACCGGCTCGTGTCGAACTATGCGCTCTACAAGATCGCCGCCGAGCGGGCCGACACCAGCGATCCGCTGATCCGCCAGGAGATGGCCACGCTCGAAACCGCCTATCGCATCGGGCGGATCCTGGTGATCCGCGAAGTGCTTCGCCAAGCCCCCAAGGGATTCTCAGCGGCGACCAAGTGCTTCTGTACCGAGCACCAGGTGCGCGTCGCCAACTTCGTCGCCCGAGTTCTCGGCCCCGAGGCCACGCTGTGGAGCGACGTCACCCATGGCGTCGTCTATGCCCCTGGCTACACGATCATGGGCGGCACGTCGAACGTGATGCGCAACATCCTCGCCGAGCGCGTGCTCGGTCTCCCCCGCTGAACTTCGGGGGGAGACCGAGACTCGACGTCAGGTAACCGTCAGGAAGACGGCCTGGGTCGGGCCCCAGTTGCCACTGAGATCCTTCGACCGCACCCAGATTGTGTGGCGACCGACCGACCATCCGGTGGTCGAAACTGTTGCCCGTACCGCCTCGGTGGTCGAGTTGAACCGGCCATCGGTGGCGGTCATCGCCACCGGAGTGCCGCCGTTCCACGGAGCGATGTCGCGGTAGTACTCGGCCGCGGCGATTCGCTGGGTCGCCGGTCGCCCGACGCTGCCCGATGCGGAACCCATCGCGTTGTCGTTGGCGCTCGCCGACAACGTCACGCTCGTTCCCGCAGCGACGGATGCCGCTGACACGGCAGCAGTGCGGGTCGTCGGTCCGAGCGACATCGTGTACGGCTGGCGAGCCAGCTTTGCCGCCTGCAACAAGGCTGGGCCGTTCAATGTCCAGAAGTTCGCCTGGCAACTGAACGCCGGGGTGAACCCGCTACAGGTTCCGCTTGAGGGCCCGATCTCGAAGGTGAAGCTGGCCACGCCGAGCGTGCCGTAGGAGTAGTCGTCGGTGGTACCGGTCGTGCCGTAGAGAATTTCGGGGCCGGTCCCGGTCCGGTAGCCGTTGTAGTACGACATCCGGAAGGCCATCGCCCGAAGCCCGGCATCGTTCGGCGATTTGGTCGTCGTCCAGCCCCACGGCAGCAGCACGAGGTTCGAGTAGCTGTGCAGGGTGATCAGAGCCCCCGGTGTTGTCAACGGGGCAGCGTCGGTGTCGTTGGGGCCTTTGGCATCGGCGAAGAGTTGACCGAACAGTTGCGTAAGGGCTTGGGTTTCGGGCTCCGATGCCGAGCCGACACCGCGATATGTCTGATCACACGGGTTGATACTCGTGCCCGTCCCGCCGTACTTGAACGGGTTGTTGCGGTTGAGATCGACCCCCGCCTGATTCGAGGCGGTGGGAGGATTGCTACACGCCCCGCCGCTCACATCGTCGGCGTTCTTGCGCTGCAGGTAGGGGGCCGTCCCTCCGAGTTCGACGATGTCGCGCCCGTCGGGGTTGACGTCGGGTAACACCCATACCTCGGTGGAGTCGAGAATCGAGGTGATCTCGGGGTCGACGCCGTACTTGCTGGTCAGTTCGCTGATCAGCTTCATGGCGACTTCCGACGTGCTGATCTCACGAGCATGAATCGACGCCATCACCAGCAACCGTGGCTTGGTCGAGCCGGGGGTCAGCGCACAGTCTCCGGCCTGGACGTTGGTCATGCACATCGCCCAGAGGTCGTGAGGGCCGGGGCGGCCGTTGACCTTGCGCCATGAATCGCCGAAGTCGATCAGCCGGGTGAGCGAGGGGTACGCCGAAGCGGTGCTCGCCAGATTGGCCTCGATCTCGCTGATCGATGTGTAGCCGCCGAAGAACGTGGCGGCCGCCGCCAACTCTGGGCCGGCCGCACCAGCACCCGCTGGGGCGCGCGTCGGCGTCGGGATGAGCCGCTCCTGCGGCTTCACTCGCAGCCCGGCGGCCTGCAGCGCAGCAACCGTGACATCGTCGCCCTGCACCAGTAGTGCGTCACCCGACCGTGCTTCGAGAAGGTCGAACCCGTTCGCCTGCAGGTAGTCCGCGAGCTCCTGCACAGACATGTTCGGAGCCGACACCTTGAGCACCATCAACTCGCCCGCTGGCGTGGCCACGGCAGCCGGCGGGGCCGATTCGGGGGCCGGAGGCGGAGACCCAACCGCAGTTCCGGCTCCGATGAGGAGCGCGGCACCACTCACACATCCGATCATCAACCCGCGACGACGCAAACCCGCATCTCGTGACATTTCAACCTCATTTTCGACGGCGATCAACTCCCACAGTGAACCACTCCCCACGCAAGATGTCGAGTAACTGTCGCGGCAAATGACGTAAATCGTGCGCAGCATCGCAGTGGCTCGTTTCGCAGGCCTCCACAAAGGCAGAGTGTGGCTGTGCTGTCTCGCCATCGGGTTCTCATGGTTGCCCTCATGTTGGCAGCGTGCAGCCCCGGGGCAGCCCGTACGCAACCGCTCCGGACAATCAGCCTCGACGTGGCGCCTCCAGCCACTCAGGCCGACATCGGACGGGGCATGGTGCTCCTCGGAGATTCGCTCGCCGACCAATCACGCGCCGCCCTGGCCGCCAGAGCGCCGCGCCTGACGGTGGACGCGTTCGTCGGGCGGACCATCGCCGAGGCGTATATGGCCGACACCGGTACCCGCCGGGTTGCCGACCTCGCCCAACTCAACCCAACGTGGTGGATCATCGCGTTGGGCACCAACGACGCCGCATTCGCCCTGCGGCCGCTCGACGAGATGCGCACCGACATCGTCGAACTACTCGACACCATTGGCCGAACCGCCTGTGTTGCCTGGGTGCTCCCGGCCGTCACGGCTCCCGTCGCGCCGATGGCAATCGACCTCACCAACGGCTTCGGCCTCCTCGCTGCAGACGAAGTCACGCGTCTGCCCTGCCACGCCGTCATTCACTGGAGCGAGACGGTGGAGGCCGAGAGCAACGTGCTCGGCACCGACGGCGTGCACTTCACCGACCATGGCGAGGAGCGATTCGCCGCCGTGATTGCCGACGCGATCACCCGGTTCCCAACCGCGCCATAGATCCGGATGGGCGTTCCTCAAGAACACCCCCGTGGGCGGTCGTCCTTACTTGAATAAAGGTGCCTAGCGGGAACGGTGACCTACCCACTGTCTACGAAATTTGAGTAGCGGTAACCGTTCGGCCACCAAGAGCAGTATTCACCGCTCAAACCCGGCCGACGGCGACCAACGCCAACGCAGTCGCCACCGCCAACATTCCCCAACCCTGCGCCTTGGAGACCCGCTCGCCATCGAGGCGGAAGGCCAACACCACGGTCGACACCGGGTACAGCGCGGCCAACGCCGACACCACGCTCAGCATCCCCTGGCGCACAGCCAGCAGGTACAGCATGTTGGCGGTCATGTCGAGTCCGCCGCCGACCATCGTGATCGGCCGCGCCGCCCGGTTCACCACCAAAGACGTACCAGCCACGGCGCCGACCGTCGCAACCGCCACGATCGAGACCAGCCGAAAGGCGAGCAGCGGCCAGAGCCCCGGGGCTTGCACCTCGCCGAGACAGATGAACGACAGGGCGAAGCCGCCGCCCCCGAATGCGGCCAGCGCCATCATCGCCCGAGACGTCGGTATCGCCGGTCGGCCGCTCAGTCCGCTGATCAGAGCGACTCCAACCAGCGCGACCGACATGCCGATCAGCGTGACCGCCCCGGGCCGTTCGCCCTGCACGAGTCCGACGATCACCGGCAGTCCGGCGCAGACCACCGCAGCAAGCGGCGCGACCACCGTCATCGCCCCGTGCGCCATGGCGTGGTAGAAGCCGACGATTCCGGCCACGCCACCCAAACCCCCCAGCGCGCCCCACACCCAGTCACGCCACGGTGGAGACGGATCACCGAACAACGGCAGGGCGACGAGCACCACCACCAATCCCGCAGCCTGGCCGAGCAGCGCGACCGCGAAACTCCCCGCGGTGCGGGTCGCTCGCCCGCCCGAGTAGTCGGCGACTCCGTAGACCACGGCACAGGCAAGAGCAAGCAAGGCCGACACCCCGCGATCGTCGCAGAGTCCGACACGCAGCGACGAAGCCTCACTCGGAAACCCGACGATGGGGCATCCGCCGGACGAGCCCGCCGGGAGTAACGTCGCCCGAGTGCAACACATCCGTTTCGGGCGTACCGGCCTGCAAGTCTCCCGCCTGTGCCTCGGCACGATGACCTTCGGGCATCAGACCGACGAGGACGCCTCGTACGCCATCATGGACGCCGCCTACGAGGCCGGGATCACGTTCTTCGACACCGCCGACATGTATCCGCCGGGCGGCTACCCCGCGGCTCAGGGTCGGACCGAGGAGATCATCGGGGCGTGGATGGCTGATCGCAACCGGCGCGACGACATCATCGTGGCGACCAAGTGCTTCGCCCCGACCGGCAAACGCCGATGGGAGTCGGGCAACTCCCGGCACAACATCATTCGCGCCGTCGACGTCGCCTTGGGCCGATTGCAGACCGACCATCTCGATCTGTTCCAGATCCATTTCTGGGACCCCGAGACCCCGATCGACGAGACGCTCGGGGCAATGGATGACGTCGTGCGGCAGGGCAAGGTGCGCTACGTCGGCTGCTCGAACGTCGTCGCCTATCAACTGGCCCGGTCGATCGGCCGGTCCGAAGTGCTCGGTGCCGTGCGGTTCGAGAGCGTCCAACCCCGCTACAACCTGCTGTTTCGCGAGATGGAGCGCGAGATGTTCCCGCTGTGTATGGAAGAGAACGTCGCCGTGATTCCGTACAACCCGTTGGCCGGGGGGTTCCTGTCGGGCAAGCACCGACCCGACGACACCGCCGATGGCACCCGCTTCGCCGCCGGCAACCAGGGCCAGCGCTACCGCGAACGGTACTGGCACGATCAGATGTTCTCCGCGGTCGAAAACCTCAAAGTGATCGCCAACGAGGCCGGCATCAGCCTTGCCCAACTGGCGCACTCGTGGGTGCTCGCCAACCCGGCGATCACCTCCCCGATCGTCGGGGCGTCACGCCCAGAGCACCTCGCCGACGCGGTCGCCGCGGTGACCCAGCCGATCGACCCGGAGCTGAAGACGACCCTCGACGAACTGACCCACGAGTACCGATTCGGCGATGCCGGCCGCTGACGACTCCGACGCGACCGACGACGTCGAAATCCCTCTCGCCGGTGGGATGGGCTCGGGCGGCATGGTCGTTCGGGTCGGTCAGACCGTCCGCCGGCCCCACCGCCCGCACACCACGTCGGTCAACGCGTTCCTCGGTCACCTGGCGGATCGGGGCTTCGCCGCCGCGCCGCGCCCGCTCGGCACCGATGCTGCAGGGCGCGACATCTTGTCGTGGCTCGACGGCGACGTCGGGATCCCTCCGTTTCCCGACTGGGTCGCCGACGATGACCTGCTGGTCAGCGTCGCCGAGCTCCAACGGTCGATGCACCGCGCGGCGCACGGCTTCGTCGAGCCGCCGGGTGCGGTGTGGGACCGCGCCAATCTGCCCGAACCGGCGGCCGACTCGATCGTCTGCCACAACGATCTGTGCGTCGAGAACGTCGTGGTTCGCCGCGGCCGAGCTGTCGGGTTCATCGACTTCGACTTTGCCGCGCCCAGCGACCCCCTGCTCGACATTGCCATCGCCTGTCGGCACTGGGTGCCGTTCAAGGACCCATCCGACATCGCCGACGCTCGCGCCGGGCTCGATCTCGTCGGCCGATTCCACCGCTTCGGCGACGCCCACGAACTCACGGCTTCGCAGCGGGCCGCCGTCGTGGTGCATGCCGGCGAGTTTCTCGACCGGGCGATGGTCTCGATGAAGGCCCGCGCCAATGCCGGCCAAGCGATGTACATCGCCGTTTGGGAAGGCGGGTACCCCGAGCAGAACCGCCGTTCACGGACGTGGCTCAACTACCACCACGGGGCCCTTGTCGGGCGCTGAGCAATCGCAACTTCGGATCGATCCGTCCGATCTGATTTGCTCTCGTAGCGATCTACCAGGACTTTGGCGCCGCCGCGGAGGCCGTCCATCTCGTCTCGTCGTATTCCGTTCGCCTCCGTCTCAGTGACAAAACAGTGACACGGCCGGATTTGAATCTTTGTCATTCGTTGTCACCGGCGGACTCTCTCGGCAAACGCGGTTCAGGTGCAGAAACCGATGAGTCGATTTCTGCGAGCAGCGTCACAGCAGTTGGAGTCGCACGACGATCAGACGGCCCACGACCCATCGATCGGTTGTCGGCGGACAGCAGGATCTGCCCGTTCGTGGCCATCGCCGCCTGCCCGTCGCTGGCCATCTCGTCACGTCGGCGGTCGCGTTCTGTGGGGGTCATCAGCGTTCGATCAGCACCCAGGATCGGCCGGTTATGTGTGGCTCCCTGCGCTTCGTGCCGAAATGACGAGCATCAGCGGGACTCGCCGGCGCCGTTCGAGTTCATCGGGCCAATCGCGAAGTAGATCAGCACTCGGCCCGCATTCGCTGAAAGACTCAAGGCTGAGCCCCGCTCGCTGCACAGCGCCGATGTACTGCTCGATGGTGCGGTGGTGCCATGTCACGGTCGAGCCGAACCAGGACCTTTGCCGAGGCCCCGTCTCGAAGTAGCGATCCACGAGCCAGCTCGTGCGTGGACCGTCGTTGATGAACTCGTTCGATGTAACCACAGGATGTACCACGCTGAAGACGAAACGCCCGCCCGCACCGAGGCACTGCGCCACGCGCCGGAGAACCGCGTCAACATCTGCGACGTGATGAAGGACCATCCGAGCAGTCACAATGTCAACGTCATTTGGCAAAGCGAAGTCTTCGACATCACCCACTACAAAGCGAGCGTCTCCGTCGCCAAGCCGCGTCGATGCGATATCGATCATCCCCGATGAGCCGTCCACGCCAAGGTAGGACAGGCAGCCGGCCGCCATGAGGTCGGCGGCGAACGTGCCGTCACCGCATCCAAGATCGACGATATGGCGGCCGAACACGTCACCGAGGGCACGACGAAATGCAGGCTCCTCCATCACTTCGTTCGGACTAGCCAAACCCGAGTGTCGGTGAGCGAGGTAGTCCGCCAAGAACTTCGGGTCGTCATAGAACGCTCCGCCCCGACTGTTCCCGCTGTCGCTCACAGCCGCAAGCCTTTCACGTAACGAGCATCAAAGTTGGCCGATGGCCGCCCAGGTACGGCCCCAGTCGGTTGCAACGGACCAGCGGTCCGCGCCGCCATCGTCGCCACTGAGCGCGGTGGCCGACGGCTGGTCCCAATGGCCATCCGTGGGCAGTTTCTCGTGTCCCACTCACAATCGGTGACGCCGAGCACTCCGATCGACCGTGCCGTAAGGCTGGCGGCGTAGCGCGGTTTCGCCCGCCAAGGGGCGGCAGTGCACGGAACCTCGTTCGACTCGCCCCGCTCTGCAGAATCCTGACGAAATGTGGTTGCTACGGTGCGCAACGCATGCGACTTGACCATCCATCGGCGGCCAAGGCGACGACAAACTCGACGGTTACAAGGGTCGCGACATCATCATCGGCGGCACCGGTGTCGACACGATGCGGGGCCGCGACAACGACGACATCCTTATCGCCGGGCTCTCCACCTACGACGACCCGACCACCGCCAACATGGTGTCGTTGTACTCCATCCACAGCGAATGGGCCCGCACCGACGCCAACTACGCCACCCGCGTCGGCCGGATCAGTGGCACCACCGCAGGCGGACTCAACGGTCTCAACACCCTACGAGCCGGAATCACTGTCATCGACGACACCCACAAAGACACCCCGTAGGCGACAGCGGCACCGACTGGTACATCGCCAACCGCCTCCCTCGAACCACCCCTCGACACCCTCTTGGGTCGGTCGAGCAGCGAGACCCTCACCGACATCTAACCCGCATCTAACCCCAATACCGTTAAGTTAAGGTGATTTGGTGAGGATGGTGGCGGTGGGGTCGCGGTTGTCGGGTTGCGGCCAGGTGGCGTGATGGGCGCGTTTGACGTGCCACTTGACGTACTTGCGTTTGATGACTCGGGGGTTGGCTC
>JANNNL010000420.1:0-2025 GCA_031398525.1 Actinomycetes bacterium
GAGCCAACCCCCGAGTCATCAAACGCAAGTACGTCAAGTGGCACGTCAAACGCGCCCATCACGCCACCTGGCCGCAACCCGACAACCGCGACCCCACCGCCACCATCCTCACCAAATCACCTTAACTTAACGGTATTGGGGCTAGCGGCGGGCTAGCGGTGGGTTCATCGCGTGCGCCAGCGCCGCGCAGTATTCGATCAATTCGCCCAGCAGCGGACGTCCCGCCAACGGATCGCGTTCGAGAAGCAGCATCTTCTTCAACGCCCACCGAACGACCTGCGTATCGATTCGAAGCAATCGCTCGAGGTCGTGAACCGCGGGTTCTATCAGGCGAACGTACGCTCGCGCCACCGCGGCATCAGGCCCCAAGGCGTGACTCCCGGCCGGCCGCAAGGTCAGCGTCGAGTTCGGCGGTCAACCCATCACGGGTGAAGCCGAAGCGAGCGAGTGCCGTATCCAGCGGGGTGCGCAGCGCAGAGACCCTCGGCCGACGATCGCCGCTGAGCTGGTCAGGGTGCGTGTCAGCGTTGACCACCGATGCCCTGAAATCGCGTCGCGGGTAGCAACGGCATCGGTTCGATCTCGAGGCTCTCGATCGGGTCGAGTCCAAGTAAGGGCCGACGCACGCGGGTGAACGGCAGCTGCGTCATGTCGAGCGTCGCCACGCCCGGTCCGTCGCAGCGCACGACGTGGGCGGCGATGGGAGCGAAGCCGCCCATGAAGTGCTGCATGCTCTTGACTACCACGATCCGCCGGCTGGCGGGGTCGATGCCGTGCTCGGTGAAGCAATGCGGGCTGAACACCTGCTCGCGGATGCTGTTCAACACGATCTCGACACCGCCGACACCGCGGACACCGCCGATGCCGTCCGCGCCTTCGACGCGAATCGCCGCCGAGTGGCCAAGCGGCTGCGTCGGCTCACCACGGCCGAACAAGGCCTGGCACGCGTCGGTCCGCACCGAGATCACCTCGGCGGCAACGTCAACCGGCCGGCCCGACAGCGGCCCGGCCTTGCCGCCAATCCGCAGTGGCAAGCGGGCGCCAACGCCGGCGTCGTGGCACATCTCGACGGCGACCGGGTCCCAGAGCATCCCGACGACGACACCGTCGAGGCCACGGCGAAGGATTTCGGCGAGCAGATAGGTCGAGTCGCCGGGGGCACCGGCTCCGGGATTGTCGGACCGATCGGCAATCACCACTGGGGAGTTCGGCAACCGCAGTGCTTCGTCGAGCGCCTCCTCGACTCCCAGCCCGCTCCACGATTGGGAGCCGATCGTGGCAAGAAAATCGTCGGCCACCCGTCGCACCACTGAATCGGCCAGCGCCCGGTCGCCATCTGTCGTCACCACGAACGAGCAGGTCATGTCAGGGTTGTCGGCCCCTTCGAAGCCATGGTTCACCGATACCGCCAACACCCCGGGCTGGAATTGGTCGGCCGTCATCCGGGCGACGAACGACGAGAACGGCTCCTCGGGCGTTGGATAGACCCCGGGCGCGCCGAGCCGCAAAACCGACGTCACCGGGTGGGCGGCACCCGCAGTGATCGCCTGCAGCACCGGCAACATCTCGACGGCCCGCACGCCGTAATCGGTGTGCGGATACTCCCGACACGACACGATCAGGTCACCCTGCTCGATCATCGTCGGGGTGACGTTGGCGTGCAGATCGAGCAGCGCCGCAACGGGCACGCCGTCACCGACCAGCGACCGCACCCTCGTCAGCAGATCGCCCTCGGCGTCGTCGAGCTGGTCGGTCATTTGGGCGCCATGCAAACAGAGGAACACGATGTCAACAGGCATTGCCGCCACCAGACCATCGAGGATCTCGCCCGACACCCGCTTCCACGCCGCGGTGGTACACGGCAGGCTTGGCTGGGCATTGAAGAACGGCCCAGCAATGACGTCCATCCCCGCGTCCGCGGCCAGCACGCACGCCTCGCCGTAGCCGAAGCCGTGACAACCGGACGGCTGCTCGGCCGACCACTGTTCGCGGAAGAACGACCGATACGACGTTGGAATCGGCGAG
>JANNNL010000456.1:0-3695 GCA_031398525.1 Actinomycetes bacterium
GGAGCGCACTCGGCTGCTCGCCGCGGCCGGCTCCGTGTACGAGCCCGACATCGAGGCTCGGCGGCGGCAGATAAAGACCGAGCGGCGTCAACGCAAGGCCGAGAAGGCCCAGCGCGATCAGGGTGTCCTCGATGAGACAGGCATTCGGGCGCTACGAGCGAAGCCGGTGTTCACCACCCCCGACGCGTTCGCCCCGTTGAACGCACCGCTCGACAACATCGAGGATGCCGCGTCCCGAGCGGACGAGCATCGGGAGAGTCTCGAACCGCTCCATTGCTACGTCTGTAAGCAGCGCTACACGACGATCCACACCTTCTACGACCAGATGTGTCCGTCCTGCGGCGACTTCAACTATGCCAAGCGCGGGGAGTCGGCCGATCTGACCGGACGGGTCGCGCTACTCACCGGTGGACGGGTCAAGATCGGCTACCAGGCAGGGATCAAGCTGCTGCGCGCCGGGGCGCATCTGATCGTGACCACGAGATTCCCGCGCGATTCGGCACTGCGTTATGCCCAGGAAGCCGACTTCGCCGACTGGGGGCACCGACTGCAGATTTTCGGCCTCGACCTGCGCCATACCCCCAGCGTGGAAGCCTTCTGCCAACACTTGATCGAGACCCGCGACCGGCTCGATTTCATCGTCAACAACGCCTGCCAGACCGTTCGGCGTCCCCCTGATTTCTACCGTCACATGATGGACGCCGAGGCCGCGTCCTTGTCGGCGATGCCGATGGAGGTTCACGGTCTCCTTGGGGCGTATGAGGGCCTTCGCCGTCACGACATGTTGCCGTCGGCCGAGTCGGACACGGCCACGAGTGCGGCTCCGACGGGCCTGATGGGATTGACCCATGCCGCCCGACTGTCCCAAGCCGCGCTGCTCCCCGAAGATCTCGCCGCGCCCGGCGACTTGTTCCCCGAGGGGCGTCTCGATCAAGACATGCAGCAGGTCGATCTCCGCGACCGCAATTCGTGGCGCCTCACTCTTGCCGAGGTGTCGTCGGTCGAGCTGTTGGAGACCCAGTTGGTCAACGCCGTCGCGCCGTTCGTGCTCAACGCCCGGCTCAAGCCCCTGATGCTGCGGACCCCCGGGCGTGACAAGCACATCGTCAACGTGTCGGCGGTCGAGGGCCAGTTCTACCGGCGGCTCAAGACAACCCGCCATCCGCATACCAACATGGCCAAGGCCGCGCTGAACATGATGACCCGTACGTCGGCTGCTGATTATCAGGCCGATGGCATTCACATGAACAGCGTCGACACCGGTTGGGTGAGCGACGAAGACCCGGCGCATATCGCCGAGCGAAAGACCGCTGAACAGTATTTTCATCCGCCGCTCGACATCGTCGACGGGGCGGCGCGCATCGTCGACCCAATCATCGACGGCATCAACACCGGCACCCATATCTGGGGCCAGTTCCTCAAGGACTACCGCTCGACCGACTGGTGACTGCGAGCGCAGCTTGGTCTATCGGGCGGGCGTCCAATCGGTTCGCAGCAGGCTCATGACGATCGTGTCGTGGAACTCCCCGTCCCACCACAGGGCATCGCGCAACACGCCCTCGCGCCGGAAACCGACCTTCTCGTAGGTAGCGGCTGCCCGTGGGTTGAAGTCGTACACCTCCAGCGAGATCCGGTGGATGGGAAGTTCACCGAATACGTAGTCGACGATCAGACGGGTTGTTTCAGTGCCAAAGCCTCGGTCGCGGAACCCGGTGTCAAGCGAGATCCGAAAGCCGCAACTCCGGTTGTCCTCGTCCCAATCGTTGATCGCCAGTTCGCCCGCCCACTCACCGGTGCGCGCCTCGGTCACCGCCAGGTCGAGTCGATCGTCGGTGGTGGAACGAGATGCGGCCCACGCGTCGATCTGCGGTCGGGTGAATTCGGCGTGGGTCCCGGTCAGTCGCCGTGCCTCCGGATCGGCGAGCGCCAGCCACATCGACTCTGCGTCGTCGGCGGCGATCGGCCGCAGCACGACCCGGGTACCGGCCAGCGTCGGCTTGTCGGCGAAGGTCGTCATCGAGTCCATGATCGCACCAGGAAGATCCATCGTCTCCGTTGGCATGAAAGAGCCGGTGATCGGGTCATCGGAGCGCTACGGTCACGGGCGTGTTCGTCAAGATCTGTGGGATCACCAGCGAGGCCGATGCGCTCCTGGCCGTCGCCATGGGGGCCGATGCCCTGGGTTTTGTGTTCGCTCCGTCGCCCCGCCAGGTCAACGTCCAACGGGTGTACGACATCTGCCGTCGTCTACCGCCCGAGGTGATGACCGTCGGCGTGTTCCGCGACGAACTGCCCAGTCGCGTGATCGACACGATCCACCGTGCCGGGTTGCGCGCCGCCCAATTGCACGGACGCGAGACCCCCGAGCAGACGATGGAAGTGGCCGCCGGGGGAGTGCAGTGGGTGATCAAGGCCTTTGCGGCCGGCACGTCGGCCCTGGCCAACGCAGATAAGTACGGCACCGACCTGGTGCTGGTCGATGCGGCGACGCCCGGCTCGGGAACGATGTTCGATTGGCGGTTGATGGACGCGGTGCCGTCGGGTTTACGGGTCATCCTTGCGGGAGGCCTCGACCCGAGCAACGTGGGCACCGCGATCAGACGGGTGCGACCGTGGGGGGTCGATGTCTCCAGCGGCGTCGAGAAAGAGCCGGGAAAGAAGGACACCCTCAAGGTGCGCAACTTCATCCGCGAGGCCCGTGCCGCCACCCCGGCTGACCATGTCGGTCCGGACGCCATGCCATATGACTGGGCCGACGACGACTGAACTGCCGATATTTGCATGACCGTTGTATCAGCAACTCGATTGGCGCGGGTGCCCGCGGGCTGACAACCTCAAGGGGCCGTGCGAATGGTTGCGGCTCGAAAGGAAACACCTTCCATGTCATTGACGGCTGAACCCAGCTCCACCGGTCGCTTCGGCGAGTTCGGTGGGCGTTTCGTACCCGAGACCTTGGTCCCGGCCTGCGAGGAGCTGGAGGCTGCCTTTCGCGAGCGGTGGCAGGACTCCGGGTTCCGCGCCGAACTCGATGGCCTGCTACGGGACTACGCCGGTCGCCCGTCGATCATCACCGAGTGCCATAACCTCGGTCGCCAGCTCGGCCTGCGGCTGCTGCTCAAACGGGAAGACCTCAACCACACCGGTTCGCACAAGATCAACAACGTGCTGGGCCAGGCCCTTCTCGCCAAACACATGGGCAAGAAGCGCCTCGTCGCCGAGACGGGCGCGGGTCAGCACGGCGTTGCCTCGGCGACGGCGGCGGCCCTGCTGGGCATGGAGTGCAAGGTCTATATGGGAGCCGTCGACGTCGAGCGCCAGGCACTCAACGTCTTTCGGATGAAGCTGCTCGGGGCCGACGTCGAAGCGGTCGAGTCAGGTTCTCGCACTCTGAAAGACGCCGTCAACGAGGCGATGCGCGACTGGGTGGCGACCGTCGAGACTACCCACTACTGCCTCGGGTCGGTGATGGGTCCGCATCCGTATCCGTGGATGGTGCGCGAGTTCCACCGAGTGATCGGCGACGAGGCCCGCGAGCAGTGCCGTACGCTCCTCGGAGGCGTCGACCCCGACGTGATCGTCGCCTGCTTCGGCGGTGGATCAAACGCCATGGGCCTGTTCTCGGGCTATGTCGACACCGCCGCCGAGCTCGTCGGCGTCGAACCGGCCGGGGGAGCCGCCGTCGGTCGCGGGGTACC
>JANNNL010000562.1:0-5644 GCA_031398525.1 Actinomycetes bacterium
CGAGCGATGTCTGGTGGCACTCGCCCAACTCGGGGGGCCCGAGACCATCCCGATCATCGAGCATGCCGTCAGAAAACCCATCGATGGCGACCTCTTCGCCCAAGCCCTCCTCGCCGCTCACGAACTTGCGCACCGCGAGCCGAGTGATTCGACCGGGCTCATGGCCTGGGTGGCCAGGCAATTGAACTCGGTGACCCTCGACGAGGAACTCGCGACGATCGGCATTCGCTCCGCCGTCGTGGCCAGACGCGCACCGCGATCCTGGCTCGATGGCCCATTCCCATCAACACCCGACATCGACAGCATGCTCACCTGGGCCGATCACACGCTCCGCGATCCACTGCTCTTCAAGCGGCAGCAGATCTGAACCTCGGTCGTCGACGCCGGCCGCCACCTTCCTTCCTGCGAGCCGAGCAACTACAATCGAACCGCCAACGATCCGTCAGTGATCGGTTCGGTGTCATTCGTAGCGCGTCGGCTCTGGGTACCAGCGACCGGTGCTATGGAATGATGTGAGATGGAACTTGGTCTGGCGAGAACCTCGGTGTTGGAGATCGGTTTGGAGGTGTCCGGACCTCGCAACGGCCTTCCAGTCCTGTTGATGCACGGCTTTCCGTATTCGGTCCGGGCCTATGACGGCGTCGTCGACCTCCTCGCTGACGCTGGTTGTCGCACTGTCGTCCCCCACCTGCGCGGCTACGGCTCAACCCGATTTCTTGATCCATCAACGATGCGGTCTGGAGAGCAGGCCGCGCTCGGAAACGACCTTCGCGAGCTACTCGACGCATTGCAGATCGAACGCGCCGTGCTCTGCGGCTACGACTGGGGCGGGCGCGCCGCGTGCGTTGTCGCCGCGCTGTGGCCGGAACGCTGCCACGGCCTCGTGACCGGAGGCGGCTACAACATTCAAGACATCGCTGCGTCGATCAACCCGGCACCACCCGAGATCGAGCGTACGAACTGGTATCAGTACTACTTCAACACCGAACGCGGCCGAGCGGGGCTGACGAAGGATCGCCGCAGCATCGCCCGTCTCTTGTGGACGCTCTGGTCACCGACATGGGAGTTCGACGACGCAACCTTCGAACGCTCGGCAGAGGCCCTCGACAATCCTGACTTCGTCGAGGTCGTCATCCATTCGTACCGCCACCGCTACGGCTATGTGCTTGGTGACCCAGCGGTGAGCGCCGTAGAGCAAGCCCTGGCGGCGCAACCCACCATCTCGGTCCCGACCATCAACCTCGCCAGCCAAGCCAGTGCCTGGCCCGTCAATGACTCCCCCGACGAGCACGCTCATTTCACCGGCGAGTACGAGCAACGATTGCTACCCGATATCGGCCACAACATTCCCCACGAAGCCCCCGCCGATTTCGCTGCCGCCGTACTCCACCTCGCGAAGAACACGTAGAGGGCCGCATGGGCAGCCGCAACATGGGCCCTGGCCTCTACGCCCATGCCCGGACAGCTTCGCTCGTACCGTTGCTGGTCGCGCTGAGCATGGTCGCCTGCGGCGTCCAGGCAGACAACGAAGCGGGTTCGTCGGCCAGTCGAGACTCGACCGGTACGGCGGTCGTCTCATCCAACCCGCCGGGCGCGCCACCACCGATCGCCCCCGCTCCATCGGACTTCGACCCTCCGGTTGACACGACCCTTGGGCCATCAGCGCAGACGACGTTGGTTGACGGATCATGGGTGCTTGGCGCGATCCCAACCGGGTTCTCGATGGTGTTGGTCACCGATCAAGCCGGTTGGCGGCAGGCCTACTACCAGGACGAGTCCACGCCGGGTGACGTATACGACGCGCCGATCACGGTGACGGTCTCGTTCGAAGATCCAGGGCCAGTCGAGGTTTTGCCGAATGCTGCACCGGTGGGTATCCGTGGTGTGACGTCGTGGACCTCGCTGCGGGGGCGGAGTTCGTCGACGCCACCCAGTGGAGTTTGCTGCTTCGCACGCTCGGCGAGGAGGCTGTGATCGGCGGCGAGATTCCCGATCAAGTCGAGCACGTCGTTGCCGAGGCGATCAGTTCGTCGGGTGCCCCGTATCGGTTGGTCGCCCTCATCCCGGCGGACTTTCCGCTCACCGACAACGATCGTCGACCGGCGTGCTACCGGCTCGAAATCGACAGCGAGGTTGGCAGCGCGGCTGGAGCTATCCGCTGCGACACCCACCCATGGTGGATCGCCGCCGGTGATGACACCTTCATCTTCGGTGGTGTCGACGTCGCGATCGACGAGATCAAGGTGACCCACCGGGACGTCAACGCCCGCCCGCTAACCGACGAGCCCATCATCGCCAGAACCGTCGCCGCGCCGGTTGCATCTCCCATCGCCTTCTACGTGGTCGAGCTTCCCGAATGGTGCTGGGTGGACATCGGCTCATCTGACAGCACCCCAGATCCGCGGCTCGGTCCGATCGGTCCGCTTCCTATGGACGCTGAGCGCCACGCCGCGTGCCTGGCCGAGTAACTCTCCGCAACCTCGCCGGTCGGCGCAGGACGGGTGCCTGAGTGCTCAGTGCGGCCCGAAGGCCTTCGCTGCGACGTCGCGGGCCAGGCGGGGCTCGGTGGTCAGCACGGTGCCCTCGTCGAATAGGCGCTGGGCGGCAACGGCGAACGCGCCATAGGCGACGTTCGACAACACGCTGCCGAGCGAGATGCGTCGGACTCCGGCTTCGGTCAGATGGGCGACGGACGGTCCGCCAGGGAGTTGGAGCACATTCACCGGGGCATCCGTCTCGTCGACCACCCGACGAATCTGGGCAAGGTCGACGAGTCCCGGGGCATAGACGACCTCGGCACCCGCGTCCCGGTAGGCAACGAGCCGAGTCATCGTGTCGTCGAAATCGTCGACCCCACGGATGTGGTTCTCGGCCCGCGCCGTCAACACGATGCCGACCCGGGCGGCAACCGCTGATGCTCGCCGGATGGTGTCGACGGCCTCGTCCAACGGCTCGATTCGCCGGGCGACCGGATTGAAGTCTTCCAGCGAGCAACCCGCCGCACCCGCCGCAGCGAGCATCTCGATCGTCGCCTCCACCCCACCCGGGTCATCTGGGTAGCACCGCTCGGAGTCGACGTTGACCGGCAGATCTGTTGCCGCGCAGATCGCCGCAACGTGGGCGACCAGTTCGTCGCGGGTCACGCTGGCGTCGAACCGACCGAGCGACATTGCGAATCCGGAGCTCGTCGTAGCCAGCGCCGGGAAACCGACCGCCGTGAGGATTCGGGCGGCGCCGACGTCGTGCGGATTGGGCATCACGAAGGTGCCCTCGGCATGGAGGGCACGGAAACGATCAACGAGCTGCGGCCGGTTCATCCTCACACTCTGCCAGCTCGTACGACCACCATCTGGCGAGTTTCGGACCGATGCACTACGACGAGCCCGCGCCATCCGATTCTGTGGCGCGGCGCGGTCTAACCTGGACGGATGGCCCCGTCATTCATGCACCCGTTCGCCAAGCCGACCCGCGAGTCGTTCACCCCGATCGTGCGGGGCGAGGGCGCACTGCTGTTCACCAAGGATGGCCGTGAGCTGGTCGACGGCATGGCCAGCCTGTGGTATTGCGCCGTGGGCCACGGTCGCATCGAGATCGCCGACGCGGTCTACGCCCAGATGAAGGTGCTCGAGGCGTACTCGTGCTTCGAGCCGTTCACCAACGAGCCCGCCGAGATCCTCGCCGATCGCTTGTGCGCAATGACGCCGATCCCCGATGCCCGAGTCTTCTACACCTGCTCAGGTTCCGAGGCGATCGACACGGCGATCAAGCTCGCCCGCGCCGCTCACGTTCAGGCCGGTCACCCCGAGCGCACGCTGATCGTCTCCCGCATCCGCGGCTACCACGGCACGGCGCTCGGCGGCACCAGCGCCCAGGGCATTGCTCCCAACCGCGAGGGCTGGGGCCCCTTGCTCGGCGAGATCATCCAGGTCCCCAGTGATGACGTCGAGGCCCTCGCCACCCTGATGATCGAGCGTGGCAACGAGGTCGCCGCCGTGTTGACCGAGCCGGTGCAGGGTGCAGGCGGCGTGTTCCCCCCGGTCGATGGCTATCTCGAAGGCCTGCGCAAGCTGTGTGACCAGCACGGCGCCTTCCTCATCTACGACGAGGTGATCACCGGCTTCGGCCGCACCGGCAAGATGTTCGCCGCCGAGAAGTTCGGCGTCATCCCCGACATGACCACGTTTGCCAAGGCGGTCACCTCCGGCTATCAACCGCTCGGCGGGGTGTTCATCGGGGCCAAGGTTCGCGCCGGGCTCGAGGCCAACCCCGACTTTTTCCTGCGCCACGGATTCACGTACTCGGGTCATGCCTCGGCATGCGCGGCGGCGATGACCAACCTCGACATCATCGAGAACGAAGGTCTGGTCGAGCGCGCCATTCATGTCGGTGACCGACTGAGCGACGGGCTCAGGGCCCTCGCCTCGGACGGGTCGATCGACCATGTCCGTGGTGTCGGAGCGGTGTGGGCCGCAGCACTGCGTCCCGATCAGAACTCGATGGAGATCCGCGACCGGATGCTGAATGACTCGGGCATCATCGTGCGGGCGTTGAACACCGACACCCTCACCTTCTGCCCACCGTTGGTGATCACCGACGAGCAGATCGACCGCATCGTTGACTCGGTCGCCAAAGCCACGATCGGCTGATTGCGCATTCACATAGCGCAGACCAGCCCGCCTGATCAGGCGACGGTCAACGTTGCCTTCATCGACGGATGAATGTTGCAGTGGAAGGCGTAGGTACCGGCCTTCTCGACCGTGATGGTGATCGACTGACCTCCACCGGCCAATTCGATATCCTCGCTGCCATCGTCGAATGTGACGGTATGAGTCGGTCCGTCGTCGTTTGTCACGGTGATCGGCTGGCCGGCAGTTGCGGCACCTACTGTGAAACTGAAGTCCTTGATCGTGATTCCCCCGGTCGGATTCCCGGCCGCTGGCGTCTCAGCAGGCGTCGTCGCTGAATCACTACCTCCTCCGCAGGCGGGCAGCAGAGCAGCACCTGCGGCGATGAACAGGACGGCGAACGTACGGATGCGTGTCATGGGATTCCTCCAGGAGCGGTGACGGGGTCTGCAACTCAAGTACGTCGAGCCTGACTCATCGGTTCACGGATATCAAAGATTTCGTCGCAATCCCTGGCGATCTCTAGAGAATTCTGATATGCATATATCTTGATGTCCACTTCTTTCGATCCTGAGCCGACGCTGGCGTTCGACGCTCTGCTCGACGCGCTGCGAGCGGCGGGCGAACCGACGCGGCTGCGGATCCTGGCGCTGTTGGCCGATGCCACGCTGACCGTGTCGGATCTGACCGAGATCCTGCGTCAAGCCCAGCCGAGGGTGTCGCGACATCTCAGACTGCTGGCCGACGCGGGTCTCATCGAACGGACAGCCGAGGGGGCATGGGCCTACTTCCACCTCGCCTCGTCCGATCCTCGGGTGCAGGTCGCCCGGGCCGCGCTGCGGAGCCTGGCCGGCGCCGATCCCACCCTCGCAACAGATCGAGAGCGATTGGCCGCCGTTCGAGCCGAACGAGCCCGCGAGGCTCAGCAGTTCTTCGACCAGCGCGCGCCGGAATGGGATGAGATCCGCCAACTTCATGTCGGCGATGAACGGGTGGAGGAAGCGCTGCTCGACACGCTG
>JANNNL010000594.1:0-1729 GCA_031398525.1 Actinomycetes bacterium
CCCCGTTCCGCATCCTGACCGGGATGGAGGTTGACATCCTCGAGGACGGTGCTCTCGATCTGGACGATGACCTGCTCGAGCACCTCGACGTCGTGGTCGCGTCGGTCCACTCCAAGCTGCGGATGGAACGGGCGGAGATGACCCGTCGGATGGTGCTCGCCGTCGCCAACCCTCACGTTGACATTCTCGGGCATTGCACCGGGCGGATGATCGGCAAGCGTCCACCGTCGACGTTCGATGCCGACTATGTGTTTGCCGCGTGCAAGCAGTTCGGCACCGCGGTCGAGATCAACTGCCGCCCCGAACGCCTCGATCCACCCCGTGAGCTGCTGAAACTCGCCGTCGACTACGACTGCTGGTTCGCCATCGACTCCGACGCCCACTCCACCGGCCAGCTCGAATGGCAGCCCCTGGGCTGCGACCGCGCCGCCGAATGCGACGTCCCCCTCGACCGCGTGATCAACACCATGGGAACCACCGACCTCCTCGCCTGGGCCGGTTCCGAGGCCCGCTGACGTCCTCACAAGCTGACGGGAGTAAACCGGGAGTGGGCTGGCCGCGCGGCGTTTGGGGCCGATAGCCTGGCGACCCTATGTCGAAGAAGACCAAGAAGAAGAAGGCCAAGATGCGGCGCTCCAAGGCCAACCATGGCAAGCGCCCGAACATGGGTCGCTGATCGTTGCAGAACGCACCGGTAACCCGCCGCGATGACATCGTTGAAGTCATCCACGGGGTACCGGTTCACGACCCATACCGGTGGCTGGAAGACGGTGAGTCTCCCGACGTAGCCGAGTGGGTCGCCCAACAGAATGAACGCACCAACAAGGCGCTCGTCGACCGTCCCGACCGGGGGCGGTGGCACGAGCGCCTTGTCGCGCTCCTGCAGCTTCCCGTCGCCGGTTCCACCGAGGTGTGCGGCGATCGTCTGATCGGGTTCGAGCGTCCGTTCGGGGCCGAGCAGGCGCAACTGGTCCTCCGCTCGGCATCGGACGCCTCACAACCACCCCGGACCCTGCTCGATCCGGCGCAGTGGTCGGCGGATGGGGCGACGGCGATCGACTGGGCACAGGCTTCCGCATCGGGTCGGCTCGTCGCCTACGGAGTGAGCGAAGGTGGCACCGAACGGTCGACGCTCAAGGTACTTGACGTCGATTCCGGCATCCATCTCGCCGACGAGATTCCCGACACCCGGGCGGCGAGTGTGGCCTGGTTGCCCGACGAGTCGGGGTTTTTCTACGCCTGCTACCCCGCGGGCGACGAGTACCACCGTCACATCCGGTACCACGCTGTTGGCTCCAACCATGCCGATGACCAGGTCATTTGGGATCGGTCGCCGACGATGGAGTCGTGGCCTGACGTTTCTTTGTGCGCCGAGGGTCGCTACCTGTTGATTCACGACATGGTCACGTGGAGCCGGTTCGAGGTTCATCTGTTCGACCGCCAGACCGCCACGTGGTCAACCGTTGTCGCCGGGCGCGACGGCCAGACGTTCCTCTACCTTCACCGCGGCGCGCTGTACGGCACGACCACCGTTGACAGCCCCCGCGGTCGAATCATCACCGCTGCCGTGGCGAATCCGGGGGTCGAGAACTGGGTCACGCTGGTCCCAGAAGGGGAAGGCGTCCGGGCCTCGATGTGTGTCGCCGGGGACGAGATCGTGTCGACGACGACGGTCCGCGCGGTAGATCACATCGAGCGGTTTGCGCTCACCGATGGCCGACCGATCGGA
>JANNNL010000607.1:0-15801 GCA_031398525.1 Actinomycetes bacterium
CGACCACGAGGTGGTGATGGCGTTCGAAGCCCCGGGGAAGTGGCGTTGGAACATCGGCCTAGCGGTCGACGGAACGGATCGTGGCCGTCTCGACGACCTACCGATGCTGTTCCCGATGGCCCCGTTCGAAGGCATCGACATCGGCATCGATCGGCGTTCCCCGGTCGACTGGGCGATTTACGAGTCCGACGGGCCGTTCCCCTACTCGGGCACCGTCCGCTGGGCCCGCTACGAACCGGGCGAATGGGCCCCCGACGCGCCGGTTCGCTTCCTCGACTTCCTCAAGGACTGGGGCGCGAAGTTCGAATGATCCCGCACCGGGTGGAAGTGGTGCCAGAACATGCGCAGAACAGCACTCTTTGGCATCACTTCTGCGGATAGCGCCCAACCCGACGAATCTGGGGAGCGCCGTGGCGCTCTGCGCGCTACCAGACTCCAAATTGGCGTCTTGCGGCGGGGTGAGAAATGCTGGCATCGGCTCGGTGACGGGGCAGACTCAGTCGATGGTCGATGCCCATCACGCCCGAACCATCCGTCGTGAGGATCCACCGCTGCTGCGCGGGGAGGGCCGGTTCATCGACGGCCTGGAGATTCCTGAGCTAGCCGACGCCGCGCATGCCGTGTTCGTGCGGTCGACCCAACCTCACGGATTGCTCACCTCGATCGACAAATCCGACGCGGCGGCGATGCCCGGCGTACTGGCGATCTGGACCGGGGACGATCTCACCGACGTCTGGGTGCTGCCACCCCGTCTGCCGATCATGAACAAGGCCATGGTCCGCCCGATGCTCGCCCGACAGCTGGTGCGGTTCGTCGGCGAACCGGTGGCGATCGTCATCGCCTCGTCCCGCTCCGAGGCCGCCGACGCCGCTGAACTGGTCATCGTCGACTACGAGCCGTTGCCCGCACTGGTCGACATTGTCGAGTCACGCACGGATGAAATCATCCTGCATGAGGCCGCCGGGACCAACGTCTCGTTCGCCTGGGAGACCTCCGCGTTCGACGGCGACCCGTTCGCCGGCTGCGATGTGGTCGTCGAGTTCGACATGCGCCATCCGCGCTTGAACGCGGCGCCGATCGAGCCTCGCGCCGGTGCGGTGTACTGGACGGCCGAGGGTCGCTGCATCACCTATGTCAACTCGCAGCGGCCCAACGGGGCCCGCTACGTGATCGAGTGTGCCCTCGGTTTGGAGCCGGGCACGGTGCGGGCCATCGCGCCCGATGTCGGCGGTGGCTTCGGGGCCAAGGGTGGCTATGGCTGTCACCCCGAGGACGTGGTGCTCGCCTGGGCGTCGCGGCGGCTGGCGATGCCGCTGCGGTGGACCGAAACCCGCAACGAAGCGATGCTTGGC
Source organism: Actinomycetes bacterium (assembly GCA_031398525.1). GTDB lineage: Bacteria > Actinomycetota > Acidimicrobiia > Acidimicrobiales > Ilumatobacteraceae > JANMJD01. The sequence continues at coordinate 1,353 of JANNNL010000607.1, forward strand.
ATGGCCGCCGGACGAGCTTCGAACCACCACGTCCGGATCGGAGCCACGAACGAGGGCCGGATCAGTGCGTACGAGGTGAATGCGCTCCAAGACAGCGGCGCCTACCCGGCAATGGGCACGTTCATCACGACGAACCTGCGCAACTCGGGCACCGGGGTCTACGACATCCCCATCGCCCGGGTGACGGGTACCTCGGTGGTCACCAACACCACGCCGACCTCGGCGTTGCGAGGTGCGGGACGTCCGGAAGCCGCCTGCGATATCGAGCGAGCGATGGATCAGGTCGCCGGCCGCCTTGGCCTCGACCCGGTCGAGCTGCGCCGTCGCAACCTGGTCTCTCCCGACGTGTTTCCGTACACCACCGCCGTGGGTTCTACCTACGACAGTGGTCGCTACGGCGAGGCCCTCGACCGTTGTATCGCCGCGGCCGACTACGCCGGTTTGCGGGCCGAGCAGGCGGCCCGGCGCGCCGCGGCCGGATCTCGTCAGATGGGCATCGGCGTCAGCTGCACCGTCGAGTCGACCGGCGGGGCCGAGGGCGAAACGTCCACGGTGTCGACCGACGAGGACGGCGTCGTCACCCTGATCTTCGGGACCGCGCCCCACGGCCAGTCGCACGCCACGACGTTCGCAGCGCTGGTTGGCGAGGAGTTGGGCGTCGATGCAACCCACGTGCGGGTGATCTATAACGACACGGACTTCGTTCGCGGCGGCGGGACGATCGGCTCGCGATCGGCCCAGTTGGGCGGGGCAGCCTCGGCGCTCGCCGCTCGTGATCTGATCGAAGTCGCCAAGTCCCGCGCCGCCGAACTGCTCGAAGCGGCCGTCGACGACGTCGTGTTCGACAAGGGTGTCGGCTTCCATGTCGCTGGCACCCCGTCGCGGACGCTCGGCTGGATCGAACTCGGTCCGCTGTCGGCCGTCCACGACTACAAACAATCACAGTCGACCTTCGCCTTCGGGGCGTGCGTCGCGGTCGTCGAGGTCGACACCGAAACCGGCAAGGTCGAGGTCCGCTCGATCACCGCCGTCGACGACGCCGGGGTGATTCTCCAGCCGCAGCTCGCCGAGGGCCAGGTACACGGCGGGCTCGGTTTGGCCGTCGCCGCCGCGCTCTACGAGGAGATGGCCTACGACGAGGATGGGACGCCCAAGACCGCCAACTTCGCCGACTATGCGATCGTCTCGGCCGCCGAGATGCCCAGCTTCGTCCTGTCAGAGATGGAGACGCCGTCGCCGATCAACCCGCTCGGCGTGAAGGGCGTCGGCGAGTCAGGCACCGTGATGGCGACGCCGGCATTGCAGTCGGCCGTGCTCGACGCCCTGTCGCCGTTCGGTATCGCCCACATCGATCTGCCACTGACCCCTGAGCGGGTCTGGCGCGCGGTGCACGGGGTGACTCAATGACGTTGTTCCGGGCCTGCCGCTCTCGCACCTGGTAGGACAGTATTTCCGGGTCGGGGAATGCGTGCTCTACGGCGGTCGGCTCAACGTCGAATCATCATCGGCGGATCGATCCGTCCATTGGCATCGACACTGTGGGACAACGTCTTCGTGCAAGCCGGCATCGAGATTCCGACGTAGCCATCTGGTCGGACCGGGCGCGGTTCAGCTCAGTGGTTTGGCGTAGACGGCCTCGTAGGCCCCGATCGTCGCTCTGAGGGTGGAGCGATTTGTCTAAGTCGCTGATGGCCGCGAAACTCATGGCTGAGGGCGGCCCGTCAACCCGGTCGTCGGGTAAGTTGGCGGGTGTGGGACGCCGGGCCGCATCGATGCTGGTTGCGGTAGCAGCCATCGTTGCTGTCGCCGCCGGATGTGGGGTTCCTGAGGCGCGGGTCGAAACGGTCAATGTCCGGCCGGTGAGCAGCGCGGGTGAGCCTCCGGTGACGATTGGCCGCCTCGAATCGGTGCCCGACCTGTCGCTGCCGGTCGAGTCGGCATCCGACGAGTTGGTCGACTCGACGGTGGCGCAGGCGGCCGATCCTGCGTCCGACGCGACCGGGTTGCCGACCACGGTGGCTCAGTCTGCGGAGACCCCATTGACATTCGGGTGGGCCGTGCCGTGCATGGTCCCGGTTGTCGAGTCACAGGAGTTCGGTGAAAGCCGGTCGACGGTGGAATACGTGGTTCGCCTCGAAGCCGACCCCGAGACGAGTGCACTCGTGATGCGTCAGACCGATGTTCGGGTGATCGACGTGAACGGTGTAGCGCCCGGCCCCGTCGACGCCGAAGCGGTGGCCGCCGGCACTCGCATTCCCGATGTCCTCATTGGGTTTGACGGCGTCGAGACCGGGACGCGGGGAACGTCGGAACTCGTCGAGGAACTGGTTGCGGTTGGTATCTTCGGTACCGCTCCGCTGTCGGACGAGGACCGGGAGCAAGCCATCTCCCAGCTCGATACGACCGCAGCGATCAAGTACTGGAGCACCTGGGTGGGCCTGTGGGCGCAGATCGGCCGGGTTCCGACCGAGCCCCTCGGTCTCGACAACGTCACCCTTGATGTCGTCACCGAGGCGGCCGACCGCGTGCAGATGCGGTTGACCGAGGATTTGACCGGCGCGGCATTGGCCGAGGTGCTCGGCGTGACAGTCGAGACCGGTGGCGACCCGACGCTCTATGACGACGTTCGTCGACTGAAGGTGGTCGAGGCGGTCACCGATCCGGCGACATTGCGGCCGGAGTCAGCGACGTTTGCGTTCGACGTGTCGGGTGAGATCGACAACGAACCTCAGTCACTCCACGAGGTCCATGCCGTGAAATTCAATTGGGCGGCGGCCCAGGGATGTGGCGTCAACTGATTCGGTTGCTGGGCTGCGCCTCAGCGCCCGAACATCATCATCCACGCCTCTTTCGACTTCGGCTTGTAGACGTAGTTCATCTGGCGAACCGATTCCATGGTGGCGCGCGGTGACGGGTGATACGCGTGGCCGGGGAGCACGACAGTGTCGTCGGGGAGTTTGGCGAGGCGCTGCAGGCTGTCATACATGTGCTCGGGGTTGCTGCCCGGGAAATCGGTGCGGCCACAGCCGTCAAGGAACAGGGTGTCACCCGAGACCAGGCATCCGTCGACGAGAAAACACTGGCTGCCCGGGGTATGCCCGGGCGTGTGCAGGAGGTCGATCGTGATCTCGCCCACCTTCAGCTGATCGCCGGGTTCATGGACCGCCAGATCGGAGTCGGAGATGCCGGTGGTCTTCTTCACCCATGGCACCTCCTCGGCTTGCACGTGGACCTTTACCCCGACGATGGCGAGCAGTTCGGCGACACCTTGCAGCTGGTAACCCATCATCGACCCCCCGATGTGGTCGGCATGGAAATGCGATGCGAGCGCGCCAGTCACGGTCATGCCATCGTTGCCGACAATCTCCACCAGCTCGGCCGCCGCGTACGCCGGGTCGACGAGCACACACTCCCCGGTCTCGCGGTCGCCGATGGCGTAGGCGAAGTTGACCATCTGCTGGGCGATCTGGTCGTTGACGGCGAAGTCGCGTCCCGAGAGCAGTTGGCGCAGGTATAGGCGATCACTGGGCATCGCGCGATGGTATTCCCCGGAGGGCTCGGGGACCTGACTGGCTGGGGACCGGACCGGTCGTGCTGGTCGGGCCGCCAGGTCAGGAGGACGTCGCAAACAGGGCTATGTTGCGGACATGGACGTTTCCCGACTTGCCGGCGTCACCCTTGCTGGGATAGACGGCTCCGATCATCGCCTCGGTGATTTGTGGGCCGACAAACCCGTGGTGGTCGCCTTCCTGCGCCACTTTGGTTGAATGCATTGTCGTGAGTACGCCGCGCAGTTGCGTGACGCCTACCCCGAGATCATCGCTGCTGGTGGCGACGTCGTGGCCATCGGTACCGGCAACCAGATGTACGGCAAGAACTTCGCCGAAGAGATGAAGGTTCCGTTCACTGTCCTGGTCGACGATTCGGGTGAGGCGGCCAAGGCGGCGTCGCTGCGCAAAATGAAGCCATGGGACTTGTTCAATCCCATGGGCTGGAAACGGTCGTTCGACGCCATGCGCAATGGCTTCAAGCAGGGCAAGCCCGGCGCCCGGGTGATGCAGCTCGGAGCGGTCTTCGTCGTGGGGCCGGGCGGCAGGGTCCGCTACGAGCACATGGAGTCCGACCCCTCCGACCACGCCCCAATGAACAAAGTCATCGCCGCGATCTGACGAGTTCGATGGGCAAGGCGCGAGCCTGATGCGGATCTTCATCTCATACCGACGTACCGACCTGGCGATGTATCTCGTTGACGCAATGCACGCGGAACTCACCTCGGCGGTGGGCGACGGGAACGTCTTTCTTGATATCGACAGCGTCCCACCGGGTGTCGACTTTCGACGACATATCGCCCAGGCCGTCGACGAGGCCGACACGGTGCTGGCCGTGATCGGGCCGAACTGGCAACCCGACCGGCTGTTCCAGCACACGGACTTCGTGCGAACCGAGTTGCTCGCCGCCGCCGCCCTGAACAAGGCGGTGATTCCTGTCCTGATCGGCGGTCGCCAGATGCCGGTCCCTGCGGACCTTCCGCCAGAACTTGAGTGGTTGGTGTGGCGCAATGCGCTCACGGTCGCTCCGCCACCTCGCGATCGCCACGACCTCCAGCGGCTTGCCGACCACTTTCGCCCGGCGGCTGGGACGGTTTCCGACGCTCCGGTGATTGCTCCGGCGGCGCGTCCGCCGTCGCCGGTGAAGTCTGCTCCGCATGGCGACCCGGCGGTAACTCGACGGCCCAAACCCATCGGCGGCCAGCCTGGCTCGCCGATCATCTATCCGCTTCACCTGGGCGGCGCTCTGTCGGTGAACTGGTCGCCCGATGGCCGCTGGCTGGCGTCGTCGGGAGTCGATGGGTTCGTCAACATCCTTGAGTCGGCTCGACTCGCCGATGAAACACCTCCTCTTCATTCCCGGCTGGAGCATGGGGGCGCCGTAGCGTCGGTCTGCTGGGCCCCCGACGGGTCTGAGCTCGCTTCGGGTGGCCATCACGGTGAGGTGCGGATCTGGAACGTCGATGCACCGAGCCCTCGCCAGACATTCGTGGGTCATCGATCCGCCGTGCGTAGCGTCGCTTGGTCGCCCGACGGGACGATGCTTGCGTGGGCCGGAGCGACACAGGTCTGGCTGTCCGGCCTGGAGATCGGGACCGAGTCGCAAGTGATCGAATCCGGCGCGTCCGCCGTGGCGTGGGCCGGTGCCGTCCTGGCCGTCGTCGGTCCGGACGTCTCGATACGGATTCTCGACGGGCACACCAGGAGAGCTACGAAGTCCTTCAAGGCAGGCCGTGGCCGCCTGTTCTGCGCAACATGGTCGCCCGACGGCAGGCGACTCTGTGTTGGTGGAGACGACCGTATTGTCCGGGTCGGCGAACCGGGTCGGTTTGGCTCGGCGGCCCGCCTTGTCGGACACACCGATTACGTGCGGGCGGTGGCGTGGTCGGCGGACGGTCGCCGGATCGCTTCAGGGGGGGCCGACCGCTCGGTCAGGCTGTGGGACTCGGCGTCCGGGCAACAGGTGGGAAGACTCTCCGGCAACACGCACGGAGTTCGCGGCCTCGCGTGGTCCCCCGATGGCAGCAGAATCGCGGCGGCCGGCAACGATGGCGCAATCCGTATCTGGGACGTCCCGGTGATATCGAACTGACCCGCATGCCCGGGTTGGCGTGGGCCGTGGCCGGAATGTCACCGACGAGTCGTATGCCGCGGCGGTCGCCGCTCTTGGCGCTCCGATGATCTTCGAGTTGACGACGATCGTCGGCACTACTCACTCCTCGCACTGCACCTGCGCGTGTTCGACGGCGAATCGGGTCCCGGCGCACCTCTTCGCTGAGTTGGAGTCGGACCGCAGCTTCGCTCGGGGCTACGTTTCGATCTGACGAGTCATCAGATTCGGTCGGCGGCTCGCCGGTCGGTCCTGTTGGCGGACCGGTTGGAGGCCCAGATGGAGATCGGTTACACCGACGAACAGGAGGCGCTGCGCTCGACGCTGCGGTCCTACTACGACAATCTGCTCGACGAGCCGACGGTCGCCGCGTTGGCCGAGGGCCATGGCATCGGGCCGGCAATGCGTGGGGTGTGGAAGCAGATGTGTGCCGACGGCTGGGCGGGGATCGGGTGGCCCAAGGAGTGGGGCGGGCAGGGGCGCTCGCCGATGGAGCAGTTCGTCTTCTTCGACGAGTCGATGCGGGCTGGTGCTCCGGTGCCGATGTTGACGATCAATACTGTCGGCCCGACGATCATGAACTTCGGCTCCGATGAGCAGAAGGCGTTCTTCCTCCCCAAGATCCTGTCGGGCGACATCCACTTCTGCATCGGCTACTCCGAGCCTGGTGCAGGTACCGACCTGGCTGCGTTGAAGACCCGCGCCGAGCCAGACGGCGACGTATGGGTGATCAACGGGCAGAAGATGTGGACGTCGTTGTCGAGCGATTCCGATTACTGCTGGCTGGCCGTGCGTACCGATCCTCACGCCGGGAAGCACAAGGGCATTTCGATCATCATCGTCCCGATGGACACCCCTGGTATCACGATCAGCCCGCTGAAATTGATGGGCGATCACGACATCAACGCCGTCTACTTCGACGAGGTGCGCGTGCCGTTGGAGAACTGCGTCGGCGGCGTCAACCAAGGCTGGAAGCTGATCACCAACCAACTCAACCACGAGCGGGTCACATTGTGTTCCTCGGGTGTGGTGGAGCGGGCGCTTGGTGACATCACCGACTGGGCGAAGGAGACGAAGCTGCCCGACGGTCGGCGGGTGATCGACCAGGACTGGGTGCAGATGAACCTGGCCAGGGTGTTCGCCAAACTCGATGTGCTGCGGCTGATGAACTGGCAGGTGGCATCCGAGGCGATGGTTGGCAAGCTCGACATCGGCCATTGCTCGGCGATCAAGGTCTATGGCACCGAGTTCAACCTCGAGGCGTTCCAGCTGCTGTTCGAGATTCTTGGGCCTCCCGGATACCTGAGATCGGGGACGCCGGGGGCCGTATTGCGCAGCCGATTGGAGGCCTCGTATCGCGGGATGCTGATCCTCACGTTCGGCGGCGGCACCAACGAAATGCAACGTGACCTGATCACCATGTTCTCCCTAGGGTTCCCGAGAGCGAGCCGATGATGGACTTCAATTTCACCTCTGACCAGGATGATCTCCGCGGCCTGACCCGCCAGATCCTCACCGACGTCTGCACCCCCGAACACCTCAAGGCCGTGTCCGCCACCGAGTCGGGCTACGACATGGACCTGTGGCGCTCACTCGCCGCGGCCGGCCTGGTCGGCATCGAACTCCCCGACTCTGCAGGCGGTGGCGGACTCGGCTTCATCGAGACCTGCATCGTGCTGGAAGAGTGCGCCCGCGTCGCGGCGCCCGTCCCCGGCTTGGCCGTGATGGCGCTCGCGGTTGGTGCTTTGTCAGCCCGCTCCGACCTGCTCGTCGGCGTCGCCGATGGCTCGGCTATCGTCACCGCCGCGTTGCATGAGGGCGTCGGCGATCCGTCTGTGCCGTACACCGTCGTCGCCGATAGCCGACTGACCGGTGAGAAGGTCTGCGTTCCCGCCGGCCTCGTCGCGTGCTGCTTCGTCGTCTCCGCCGCGGACGGCCTCTACCTCGTCGACGCCGCGGCCGAGGGTGTGACGATCGAACGTCAGGACACCACGACCGGCATTCCCGAGGCTCGGGTCGTTTTCGAGGGAGCCCCAGCCGAGAAGGTCGGCTCGCTGGTAGACCTCGCCGCGCTGATCGAACGGGCCTCGACCGCCGCGGCCGTGATGGTTTCCGGCCACTGCGCGGCAGCCGTCGCCTTGACCGCCACGTACGTGAAGACGCGCCAGCAGTTTGACCGCCCGATCGCCTCGTTTCAGGCGGTCAGCCAGCGGACCGCCGATGCCTACATCGACACCGAAGGCGTGCGGCTGACGTCATGGCAAGCCGCCTGGCGTCTCGCTGAAGGCCTCCCCGCCGCGGAGCAAGTACTCACGGCCAAGTTCTGGGCGGCCGAAGGTGGCCAGCGAGTCGTTCACGCCGCCCAACACCTTCACGGTGGCTTCGGCGTCGACCGCGACTACCCCCTCCACCGCCACTTCCTCACCGTCAAGCAACTCGAACTCTTCCTCGGCTCCGCCACTCCGTCGCTTGCTCGCCTAGGCCGCCTGCTCGCGACCTGATGGTTTGTGGCCGGTTCGAATCTCGGTAAGTAATGCCAGAAAGTGCGCAAATCCGAACTTTCTGGCATCACTTCCGCTGAGCCGTTGGTTCGGTCAGCTCCCGGCTGGTTCGCCGACAACCTGTCGTTCGTGCGCGAGTTCGTCCAGTTTCTTGTCCCACGACACCAGCGGTGGATCGAGCTCAACCCGGGTTGAGGCCACTGGAGCGTCCAATGCTGGACTCTCGCGCTCCGAACTGTCAGCGAGACTGAAACCCGATTCGGTGATCAAATCGCTCACCTCGGTCGACGAGAGCCGAGAGTCGAGAATGGCCGTCTCGATGGCGCTCCCCGGCTTCGGAAGCTGTGGTGGCCGCGGAACCCAGAGGCGGACGGCCTGCAGAATTGAGCCATAGAACCCGTCGACCGATGCGAGCACGGAGTCGACGAACGAACCCCGGCCAGTATCTCGTTTGCCGCCGAGTTGAGCCACATTGACACCCGGAACCGACGGATCTCAGCCTTCGGGTCGGTGAAGAGAACCGTCGGATCGGCCCGGACCGTCTTGAGGAGTTCGCTCATCGAGGTGCGAGCCATATGAGCAAAGGCCTCGATGCGAACCGTGTCCTGAGCATCCTGAAGTTGCCGCAACAGCCAGTTGATTCTGGTGAGCGGTCGTCCATCGGCTGGCGCGGCGATGTCGACGGTGGTCGTGATTCGGCTCGTGCGTAGATCAGCTTCGATCGTCATGTCCCCGACTGCCCCCGGAATACGAATCGTCCCGGTGAGAACCCCGCGTTGCACGAGGTCGTTACGCAGTGCGCCGGCCCGGAGGCTGGCATCGGATGCATCTTTGCGAGAGAGAACCATTTGCACGTCAGACCCAAGCTTCTGTTCGAGGCGAAGTACGGCGAACCTGAGGAGTTGGTCCCATCGAGACACGACTTCGTCGATCCCGTTGTCGGACAGCGCTCGATTCTCGCCGACCACGTCGCCCGACGACTCGATGACTCTCGAATCGCGGCCCACGGCGGAGACTGGGCTACGGCCTGGACCGAACTCGAAGACGCCCACGTGCTGTCGCAACCGTTGGCTTGGCCCCACATCCGCGTCCACGCGGCGATGTGGAGTCTCGCCTGGAGGACCCGCCAGCCGGGCGAACTATGGGGTCAGTCGCTGCGACTCATCCTCGCCGGAACCGGATCCTTGAGTGGCCGCTACCCGAAGAGGAACTCCGGTCGAGCCGGGATCTCCGCGTGGTCGGCGATGCCGATTCGGCCCGACCTCGCTCAACTCCTCGATCAAGTAACTGTGAGCAGCATCTCCTGAGCGACCGAGGCGACGATCTCGCCGCGGACGTTGCGGATCTCGCCCCGGAGCAGTCCTCGGCCACCCGTGTTGACCAGGAATGCACATCGAAGTGCAGCCACTCGTCGGCCCGAGCAGGACGGTGGAACCAGGCGGCATGATCGAGGCTGACCATCCCGGTGGTATCGCCGTCGAGGCGCAGCGGCCGTCCGCCGATCCCCGTCCAATCGGTGGTGAAGGCGAGCAGTGCAGCGTGCAGGTGCGCATCGTCGGGCAGATCAAGAGGGATTCGAAACCACTGGCGATGCGTTGACTCGCGGGTGCCGTCGGCGCGAACCGACGTCGGTCCGACGACCGCAGCCTCCCACGGGCCGGGACCCTGCTCGATGGTGAAGTCGGTCGGCGGAGCGACCGCCGAGCGGCTGGGCAGGTTGTATTCGTAGCCACCATCGGTGTCGGCGCTGAACGAGCAGGTCATCGTGAACGCCGGCTTTCCCACCTGTTCCAGCCGTACGTGACGGATGGCGAACGATCGGCCGTCACGGACCGGCTTGACCCGGCTCACGATCGGCTCGCCTGCCATCACCGGCCGCAGGAAGTAGCCGTGTAACGAATGCAACCGCCGCCCGGCGGGCATCTCGAATGTCGCCGCGGCCACCGCGTGGGCGAGCACCAGGCCCCCGAACAACACGCCTTCGTAGCCGTCGAAACCATCACCGATGAGCGTGCCATCATCGCCCGGGCGCACGGTGAGGAACTTGCGCATCCCGGCCATCACCGTCACGGGGTCCGGCGGCGAAGTCACGAACCGCAGAGTACGCGACCGGCTCGGCGATGGTCGCCCAAGTTGCGCTCGATGGTTCCGTAGTGTGGCGCGGTGGAATCACTCACGGCAGACGAGGTGCGGGCCCGGTTGCTGACCGGCGAGCGTTACGTGTTCCGGTCGCAGCGGATCGTCGGCCGGCTCGACCTGTCGTTCATCACGATCCCGGTGCCGATCGAGTTCGTCGGCTGCGAGTTCGAAGGTCTCATCGATCTCACCGGAGCCGATTGTTCAAAGCTCGATCTGGCGGAATCAAGTCTGCGGCGCGGGCTGACGGCAGAGTTCGCCCACATTCGCGGTCCGGTGTTTCTCAACCGCGGACTGACATCCAACGGTCAGATCCGCTTCACTCAGGCGACGATCGATGGCGATGTCGATCTGGGTCGGGCGACGGTCACCGATGTCGGTTCGAAGCCGGCGATCTCGCTGCGGGGCGCTCACGTGCTCGGCTCGGTGCTGATGCACCGGTTGCGGGCGAGTGGCGAGGTGCGGCTGCAACACGCGCAGATCGGCGGACTGCTGGGCCTGGCCGAGGCGCAGATCGACGTCGCGAACGGGATCGCCCTCAACCTCAGCGGGGCCGAGATCACCGGCAACATCTATCTGGACGACGGCTTCGTCGCCACCGGAGAGATCTGCGCGCCGGGGCTCCGGCTGGCCGGAGCGCTCGACTGCCAGGGCGCCAAGGTGTCGAACCCGGGTGGGTTCGCGTTACGGCTCGAACGGGCTCGGTTCGACAGCGACGTCCGGCTGCAAGGGCTGCAGGCGATCGGCGAGGTGGGCTTCAACGGTTCGATCGTCGGCGGCGACATCCGATTGGCCGGGGCCTCGATCGACAACGGCGAGGGCATCGCCTTTGGTGCCCGCAGCACCCATATCCGCGGCAGCCTGCATTTCGACTCGGGCGCTGATGGAACCCCGTTTCGTTCGATCGGCATGATCGGGCTGGTCGGGCTCCAAATCGAGGGGATGGTGTCGATCGCCCGTTCCGAGTTCCGCTGCGGCGGGGCGTTTCCCGCCGTCACGCTCACCGGTTCGCGGGTCGGCGGCGACCTGTGGGCCCCGGGCTGCTGCGTCGACGGGACGCTCAAGTTTGCCCGCGCCCGCATCGGCGGTCGGGTTGAGCTGCGCGGTGTCGACGTTCGCGGCAAGGACGGCGTCGCCGTGATTGCCGAGCACGCGCAGGTCGACGGTGGCATCTATCTGACGAAGTCGAAGATCACGAATGGCGAGTTCGACCTGACCGGAGTCCGCACAACGACCCTGGTCGATGACCTCGGCTCGTGGCCGGATCAGGTGGAACTCGACGACTTCGTCTATCAAAACATGCCCGGCCTGACCACCCGCCAACCGCACGACCGTGAGGACCGGATCGCCTGGCTTGGCCGGCAGCAGCGGATGAACGCCTCGTCCTACGCCCACTTCGCCGCGGTGCTACGCGATCACGGCCGACGCGGGTCGGCTGATCGGGTGATGGTCGCCCTCCACCGGCGGGAGAACGCCGCCAAGCCGCAACGGTGGCGGCGAGCGATGGGTTGGCTCGATGAGCAGTTGCTCGGGTTCGGTTATCAGCCATGGCGGATGGTGATCGCGATCGCCGGGCTGATCACCCTGGTGGCGATCGCTGTCGCGCTCCCCGGGGCGCGGGCCGTGATGCTGGCCACCGATCCGCGGGGGGATGTTCACTTTGCCGCCGAAGGCTGCGCCTCGGGTTTGGTGCGCTGCTACAACCCGACACTGTTCGCTATCGACACGGTGATTCCGCTGCTCGATCTCGGTCACCGGACCACCTGGCGACCAACCCGTAGCGGCGACTTCGGTGGAGTGTTCGAATGGGGCTTGGCGGTCGCCGGGATCATCGGTTGGGCGGCCAGCACCATCTTCGTCCTCAGCTTCGCCCGCTTCCACCGCTCGGAGTAGCGCGGCGTCGAAGCTGGGTACGATCGGGTCAACGTATCTGTCGGCACCGCGCCGGTCTCTCATAGTCCTGAGCGGGCCCATCGAGAGGAGACCATCGTGAGTCATCTGGAGTTACGTTCACCCCGGCCATACGACCTGGTCGGAGGTGAGGCCGTCGGCGCCGAGCGCGTTCCAATCGCGTTCATTTCGTACGGCTCGGGTGGCGGCGTGCGGGCGTCCGTGAAGGACAGCGCCGGTGCCGAACTTGCTGCTCAGAATATGTTTCCAGCGGGTTCCGGCGAGTTCGGCGGTCCCTTTGCTCTCACCCTCGACCTGCCCAGCGTGCCCACGACGAAGTACGGAACCGTCGAGCTCGGGTGGACCGGTTTTCCGCCCGAGGTCGTTGTTCCGTTGGTCTTCGGCTCATTCATCATGCCGGGGTACTTCACCTACGTACAGCACACCGTGCTACCGGGCGACACGCTGTGGGACATCGCCGACGCGCAGTACAAGGTGGCCTCGGAGTGGCCGTTCATCTACGAGGCGAACAGCCATCAGATCGCCGATCCCGACCTGATCTACGCCGGCCAGGTGCTCAACATCCCCCACAGCACGACGACCATCTTTCACCGCTGAGGTGCTCAGCTACGGCTGACCCGCTGAGCCTTCGATTCGTCGCGTCACCGACAGAGCGAGTGTCATGGGCGGGTGAACCTTGCCGACGACCCGACGCTGACTCCGATCCATCGCCGTACGTACGACGTGCAGGCGTTCAAGCGCAGCGACACCGAGATTGTCCTGCAGGGCTCGGTGCAAGACGTCAAGCCACCGGGCTTGTACATCGAGGGTGACCCCGATTCGCTGACGATCCACCACATGATCGTCACCTTGACGGTGACGTTCCCCGCGTTGGTGATCACCTCGGCCGGGGTGGAGTTCGCCGAACATCCCCACCTGACGTGCCCGAACGTGGTCGCCCACTACGGCGAGCTGGTCGGGCTGCCGATCGCCCGCGGGTTCACCCACAAGGTGCGCGAGCTGTTCGGTGGTCCGCGAGGCTGCACCCATACGACAGCGCTGCTGCAGGCGATGGCCCCCGTGGCCGTGCAGTGCAACTGGTCGATGCAGTTGGCGAAGCTGCGTGAGTCGGGTGGCAACATGCCGGCGGTCGACCCGGAGCGACGACTCGCCATGGCGATGCGAAATGTGAACACCTGCCATGTGTGGGCCGAAGACGGCGATCATGTCGCGGCGATCACCAGCGGCGAAACAACTCCACTGCCGATCAACGTCACCCGCCGGATGATCGAACTCGGCCGTAAGCCCGAATCGTGGATGTCCCCCAACCGCTGACTGTCGGGTCGAGAACGCGCCGATCTACACCTCGGTGTCGAGGTGGCGACAGGCCATCAGGGTATGCATCGCCGCCCCGGTGATCATTGCGTCCTCGTCGAAATTGACGTAGTTCGAATGGTTCGGCGCCGCGGTGGACAGGTCACGGTCGGGGTGGGTGCCGCCGAGGAACATCATTGCCCCGGGCACTCGCTGCAGTACGTAGGCGAAGTCCTCGGCCCCCATCACCGGGTTCGGCATCTTGATGCCGCGTGGCTTGCCGACCAGTTCACGGGCGGTATCGAGGCTGAAGTCGGCGAACTCGCGATCGTTGACCGTCACGGGGAACCCGCCGATGACCTCGACGATGACTTCGGCGTCGTGGGCGGCGGCGATTCCCTCGGCGACGCGCTTAATCCCCGAATGCAGCTTCGAGCGGGTGGCCTCGCTGACGGCGCGGATTGTGCCTTCGATCTCGGCGGTCTCGGGGATGATGTTGTTCGTGGTGCCCGCGGTGATCCGACCGACGGTGATCACCCCAGGGTCGAACACATCGATGCGGCGGGTGACCATCATCTGCAACGCCTGGACGATTTCGCAGGCGATCGGGATCGGGTCGAGGGCTCGGAACGGCTCGCTGGCATGGCCACCGCGGCCCTTGACCGTGATGTACATCCGGTCGGCCGACGCCATCATCGGACCCGGCTTCACGGCGACGAATCCGGTCGGGAGCACCGTCATGATGTGCAGGGCGAACGCGCCCGTGACGGGGGAGAGTGTGCCGTCGGCCAGCGGTGGGATGTCGAGCAAGCCTTCTTCCAACATGAACCGGGCACCGTGGTGACCCTCTTCGCCCGGCTGGAACATGAACAGCACGCGCCCGGCCAGCTGGTCGCGCCGGTCGGCCAGCAGCCGCGCCGCGCCGGCCAGCATGGCCACGTGCGTGTCGT
>JANNNL010000627.1:0-4736 GCA_031398525.1 Actinomycetes bacterium
TCAGCAGGCCGCCGGTGGCGCGTCGGGCGATTTGGCCGCGCGAGAGTCCGGCGTCGCGTAGCTGGCGCGTCGTCGCGGCGGCCGATTGCGCAGCGAATACCTGGGCGATGCGGTCGTTGGTGGCTCGATCCATGCCCGGAACGTGTGCGCTTGGGTAGCCGCCTCGGCATCGATAAGGGAGCCTGTCACGGTTTGGCACGCCGGGCGTGCAGGTGGGTGACATCCTGGCTCCGGCCGAGGGCGGCCGGTAGCCTCGCCGACCATGACGTTGTATGGGGTACACACGGGGTTGCAGCACTGCTCCGTCGACGATTTACGCCAGGCGTGGCGGCGGATCGAAGACCTGGGCTTCGACTGGATCTCGATCTGGGATCACTTCTACGGGGCGACCGGGCAGCCCGACGACGCGGCGTGTTGGGAGGCCGTCGCCATGCACACCGCGCTGGCCTGCGAGACATCGCGGGTGCGGGTTGGGTCGTTGGTGTACTGCGTCGGCTACCGCCACCCGGCAGTGCTGGCCAAGATGATCACCGCTGTCGACCACATCTCCGGCGGCCGAGCCGACATCGGGCTCGGCGCGGGCTGGGCGAAGGTCGAGTACGAGGCGTACGGCATCTCGTTCCCGGCGACCGGCGTACGGCTGAACCAGTTGGAGGAGTCGATCCAGTGCGTGCGAGGGCTACTACGCGACGAAACGACGACATTTGCCGGGGAGTACTTCCAGCTCACCGAGGCTCGCAATGAGCCGCGACCGCTGCAGTCGGCACTGCCGATCTGGGTTGGTGGCGGCGGTGAGAAGCGCACGTTGCGGATTGCTGCGCGGTATGCCGACGGGTGGAACGTTCCGTTCGTGAGCCCCGACGAGTTCGCCCGCAAGCGGGGCGTGCTGCTTGCGCATTGTGATGACGTCGGCCGCAACCAGGCCGAGATTCGCTGTGCGGTCAACCTCGGTTTGGCATGGACCGACGACAGCCTGCGCGCCCAGTTCGGCAAGATGGCCAACTACGTAAAGCCCGGCGTGCTCGGGGGGTCCGACGACGAGGTGGCCGAGGCCGTCGGCCGGTATGTCGAGGCTGGTGCCGATCAGATCAACATCGCCCTGCGGGCCCCCTTCGATCTCGATGCGCTCGACCGTCTCGCAGTCATGCTGGCGCTGCCGGGAACCGCGTGATGCCTCACATTGCGCGCGCCCCTGGGCGTGTCAATCTGATCGGCGATCACACCGACTACACCGGCGGGCTCGTGCTTCCTATGGCGATCGACCGTTGGACCGACATCCGCTTCAGTCCGCTCGATGGGTCCATCGAGGCTCGCTCCGAGGACCTGCCGGGCGATGTCGAAGTGCCGCTCCCGGTTGCCGTCCCCCAGCAGGTCGAGCCGGCATGGGGTCGCTACATCGCCGCCGTTGCTGCGGAAATGAACGCTCAGCAGGGATTTCGCGGCTCGGTGTCGACCACGATCCCGGTTGGAGCCGGGTTGTCGTCGAGCGCTGCCTTGGAAATTGCCGCGGGACTGGCTCTCGGATTCGAGGGGACCGCGCTTGAACTCGCCCAGCTGTGTCGCCGAGCCGAACTGGTCGCCAGCGGCGTTCCCTGCGGGATCATGGATCAGTTGGTGATCGCCGGGGCGATCGAAGGTCACGCCCTGATGATCGACTGCTCGTCGTACGAGATGACTCCGGTGGCGCTGCCCGAAGGCGTGGAAATCGTCGTCGAGTTCATTGCCCACCGCACGCTGAAGGGCTCGGAGTACGCCGAGCGCGTGGCGGAGTGTTCGGCCGCCGAAACAATGATCGGTTCGTTGGCAACCGCGTCGCTGGACGATGTCGCCGCGATCACCGATCCGATCGTCAGACGACGAGCGCGCCATGTGATCAGCGAAAACGCCCGGGTTCGCGAGTTCGCGGCCGCACTGGCTGTCGGCGATCTGCTCGTCGCCGGTGAGTTGATGGTCGCCAGTCACCGGAGCCTGGCGACGGACTTTGCGACCTCGACGTCGGTCATGGACGACGCGGTCGACGGGTTGAGGGCGATTCCCGGTGTGTTTGGGGCTCGGATGACCGGCGGCGGCTTTGGTGGTTGCACCGTCGCGCTCGCCGAGGCGGGCGCGCTGCAACGCGGTTGGGTCGTCCACCCCGTCCGCGGGGCACACATCATCGAGGCACACATCATCGAAGGTGGCGAGTGATGCTTCACTTGATCACCGAATCGGAATGGGCTGCGGTTCAAGTCAGCGGCTGGATTGCCCCGCCGTCGTTGGAGACAGAGGGATTCGTGCACTGCACCGACGGCGACGAGATGATGCTCGGTGTTGCCAACCGCTTCTATACCTCGTTCACCGAGGCCGTGTTGGCGCTGACTCTCGACGAGTCGCGGCTGTCCGCCGTGATCGTACGCGAATCGCCAGCGCATCCCGATGGTCGCCCCGCGCAGCCAGGTGAGCCGTTGTTTCCCCACGTCTACGGCCCGGTAGAAGTCTCCGCCGTCGCCGCGGTTCGACGGTTGGTTCGTGACCACCAAGGCACCTACATCGGGTACGCCGAAGTCTGAGTCACTCCGCCGGGCCGGCGAGAACGCGTACGATGCCAGGCGTGTTGAGCGGCCCCATCACTCTGCGGGAACTGGCGGCGATCGACGTCGGCCGTCTGAAGGGCGTCGGTGACAAGAAACGCCAAGCGCTCGGCGATTTCGGGATCAACACCGTCCTCGATCTGATCACGACGTACCCCCGCCGGTGGGTCGATCGTGGCAACGAGGCGCGGGTCAGCGACCTGGTCCCCGGGCAAGAGGCCCTGGTGCTTGTGCAGGTCCGCTCGGTGCAGAAGAAGACCACACGCACCCGCAAGACGATGATCACTGCCCTGGTCGGCGACGGATCCGGGCGAATCAGCGTGGTGTTCTTCAACCAACCGTGGCGGGAGCGGCAACTCTCGACCGACGCGGTGATCGCCCTCTACGGCAAGCCCGAGATGTATCGCGGCGGTCTGCAAATGACCAACCCGGTCGTCGACCTGATCGGTGACCGCACCGGCAAGATCGTTCCGATCTATCCGCAGAGCGAGAAGGTCCAGCTGACCACGTGGGAGATGGCTGGCTGGGTCGAGAACGCGTTGGAACGGTGCCGGGCCCGGGGAATTGCCGACCCGGTTCCCCAGGTCATTCGCGACCGCTTCGCGTTGGCCGAGCGGGCCGAGTCGTTGTTTGGTATCCACCTGCCCGAGTCGATGGGACACAAGGAGAAGGCCCGCCGCCGCCTGGCGTTCGACGAACTCTTCCGGGTTCAGTTGGTGCTCGTCGGTCGTAAACGGGCGTACGAGGCCGAGGCTCGCGGCATTCGCCACGCCGTCGATGGCGAACTCGTCCGCCGCTTCCACGCCGCACTGCCGTTCCCCCTGACCACGGCGCAGCAGCGGACGATCACCGAAATCGAGGCTGATCTCGCTGGGCCGCATCCGATGCATCGCCTGCTCCAGGGTGACGTCGGCGCGGGCAAGACGGTCGTTGCGGTCTCTGCGTTGCTGGTCGCCATCCAAGGAGGTCACCAGGGTGCGTTGATGGCTCCGACCGAGGTGCTCGCCGAGCAACACGCCACCGGTATTCGTCAGATGCTCGATGGGTTGGTGGTGACGGATGCCAACAACCTGTTCGGCCAACGCCCGCTCCGCGTCGATCTGCTGACCAACCGGATCACAGGAGCCGAGCGTCGCGAGGTGCTTGCGGGGCTCGCCGATGGCACCGTCGATCTGGCGATCGGCACCCACGCGCTGATCCAAGACGCCGTGCGCTTCCACAGCCTCGGCGTCGTCGTGATCGACGAACAGCATCGCTTTGGAGTCGAACAACGCGCCGCGTTGCGGACGAAGGGTGAGACCGACCATCCCGACCGGGGAGTGGCCGATGTGTTGGTAATGACCGCCACGCCGATTCCCCGGACGGCGGCGATGACCGTATACGGCGACCTCGACGTCAGCGTGCTCGATGAACTGCCGCCGGGCCGCACTCCGATCGTGACGAAGTGGGCGAACGGTCCCGACCAGGAAAACGCGGCCTGGGCGACTGTCATCGCCGAGGTGAGGGCCGGTCGTCAGGCGTATGTGGTCTGCCCGTTGATCGAGGAGAGCGAGAAGCTCGAAGTCGCCTCGGCCGAGGAAACCTATGAGCGGCTGTTGGGCGGCGAGTTGTACGGCCTGCGCCTCGGTCTGCTGCACGGCCGGATGCATCCGACCGAGAAGGACGCCGTGATGAGCGCCTTCCGTCGAGGCGAACTCGATGTGCTCGTGGCGACCACGGTGATCGAAGTCGGAGTCGATGTGCCAAACGCGACGGTGATGGTGATCGTCGACGCCGACCGCTTCGGCATCGCCCAACTTCACCAGTTGCGAGGTCGGGTGGGTCGCGGCAAGCACGCCTCGACCTGCTGGTTGGTGACCTCGGGCAAACAAGCCGCCGACGGCTCGCTCGAATCGAATCCCCGCATCGAGGCCTTGGTGGCGACGACCGATGGCTTCGAGTTGGCCGAGGTCGACCTCGACCTTCGCGGCGAGGGCACGCTGATGAACACCGCCCAGAAGGGTCGCAGCGACCTGAAACTCGCCTCACTCCGCCGAGATCGCGAACTCGTCCGCCTCGCCCGTGAAGCGGCGTTCGACGTCATCGACGCCGATCTCAAACTCGCCAACCACCGCGATCTCCGCGACGAACTGGAACTCTTCCTCTCTGCCCAAGACGAGGAGTTCC
>JANNNL010000634.1:0-2788 GCA_031398525.1 Actinomycetes bacterium
CAACGCCACGAGTGCCACTGGTACCCGAGGGCCGCTACGATGAGCACGCACAGCAGGATCCATATGAATCCTTTTCCAATTGTAAACGGCATGGAAATCCTTCCTTACTGCTTCACAACAGTGAAGACGACGCGGCGATTCTTCGCCTTGTTTTCGGGTGTGTCGTTGGGTGCGATGGGCTGGCTTTCGCCGAACCCTTGGGCGGTGAGTTGCTCGGCGGGAACGCCGCGCTCAATCAGCGAGTCGCGAACCTGATTGGCTCGGGCATCGCTGAGGGTTTGGTTGCCACCTTCGGAGCCGTCGGCGTCGGTGTGTCCGTTGACGGCAATGCCGACCCCGGCGTACTTCTTGGCCAGGCTGGCGACCTGGTCCAAGATGGCATCGGCTTCAGGTAGCAGCGAGGACTTACCCGGATCGAACGGGATCGGGGACAGCGCTACCAGGTCGTTCAGTTCCTTTTCCAGTTCGGCGGCTTGGTCAACGCTGGCGGCTTCGCGGGGCTCGATCGCCAAATCGGTGGTCGCCACGCCGACCTCGGTGGCCACGGCTTCGAAGGCAGCCTTCGAGGCATCGCTCAGGTACTGACCGGTGGCTGAGAACTTCGTTCCATCCCAACCGGCAACGCCCGTATAGAGGTTCGGTGGCATGGCCACAATCATCGTGGCGAGACCGTCGACTTCGGGAGCGTCGGCCGCAGCGGGGTCGGCGACCGTCAGCTTGTCGACGACCTTCGCGGCTCCGACTCTGATCGCAGCGGCGTCGATGAGCTTCGTGCGGGCTGCCTCGTTCGGCACGAGACCAGACAAGGTGATCTTGCCGTCGGCGTCGAGGGCGGACTCGGCGGCGAATGTGACCGCAGGGGCCGGGGTCGTGGCGGTGTCGAGCGCCAGGTCAACGTTGCTGACCTCGACTCCGGCGGCACCAATGGCGGCGTCGAGTGCGTCTTGAGCGCTGGCGTCGGGATAGATGCCGTTGATGTAGAGGGCCGTGCCGTTGAACCCGGCCTCACCCTCGACAACGTTGTCCTTCATGCCGACGATCAGCGTGGCGAGACCCTCGACCTGCGGATCACTGCCCGCCCCATCAACGCCGGCCACTGTCAGCTTGTCGGTGACGTTGGCCGCTCCGAACGCATCGGCGGCGGCCTTGACGAGTGATGCTTGCTGGTCGTCGGTGTCGACGACACCGCTGAGCGCCACACCGTTGGCACCACGAGCCAACACGGCTGAGGCCTTCAATTGCGATGCGGCGGCCGCGGCCACAACTTCGGTGACAGCGGGTCCGGTCGGGGCGGCGGTGGTCGTGGCCGGTTCGATGACGGCCGCAGTGGTAGTCGCCGGGACGGAAGCGGGAGCAGGTGCGGTTGCGGCGGCGCAGGTGGCGTCATCGATGTCGACTTTGCGGACACCCTTGACGTCTTCAGCCAACTCCTCGAGGACTGCCTCATCGACCGGTCCGGTACACACGAGGGTGCCGTCCTGCCCGCTGAAGTCGGCCTTGACGCTGAAACCCTCGGCTGTCGCTGCAGCTTCGACCTTCCTCGTCAATTCCCTCTCGATGCCGGGGGCCGTGGCAAGTGGCGCAACGATCGCCAAGGCTGCGGCGCCCAATCCGAGCACAGGCAGGAGCTTGCCTGCCAACGCTCGATTGTGGTCGCGGGCCCCACGTCGTGTCGTGGTGGTGACGACGTCGCGTTGAACGCGACCGCCGTCGTTTGGTTGGTTCATACCGGTATGGACTCCTCACCCGTGCAGAAGTCGCGAAAACTTCTAGGTCGAATGGACTACTTTGACACCCCCGGTGAGCATCGGCAACAGTGAGTGGCCAGATCCTTGTCGATTTCCGACTGCCGATAGCGTGATGGTCATGAATCTTGGCCGTCGACGGTTCCTTGCTCTCACCGGACTTGCTTTGGCTGGATGCGGCACCAGCGGGGGGTCATCGGGCAACGCAAAGGCACCACCTGGTGGCTATTCCATCGGTCGCCGCTTCCCGTCGACCGTGCTGGTGCCCGGCAAGGTGCGCATGCCGATCTCGCTGCAGGCGAGCGGCGAATCGGTGCTCGAAGGACCATCGACGCTGACCGGAAAGATGATTGATGAGCAGGGCAAAGTCGTTGCCGAGTCGTTGACCGCGGTCCGTCGTGGGGCGGGGTTGGCGGTGCCGTTCTGGGCGTTCGAGGCCGAGGTTGCCGCGCCGGGACTCTACACGTTGGTGGTCGACGATGGCCCGGCCGATGGCCTCGGCGTACAGATCAACGACCCTGCCAACGTGGCCGTCCCATTGATCGGACAGCCCCTGCCACCTTTCGCTACCCCCACGTTGGATGATGGTCGCGGGGTGAATCCGATCTGCACCCGAGATCCGATCTGCCCGCTCCATGAGGTCACCTTGACGGACGCCCTGGCGACGGGCAAACCGGTCGCGTACTTGATCGGCACCCCGGCCTATTGCCAAACCGGCGTGTGCGGTCCGGTGCTCGACTTCCTGCTGACGGCCCACGAAAAACTCGGCGACAAGATCGCGATGGTCCACGCCGACATCTACACCGACGCCACATTGAAATCCGTCTCACCGTCGGTACTCGCCTACCAGATGGACTACGAACCCGCCATGTTCGTCGCCGACGCCTCAGGCAAAATCGTCGAACGTCTCGACGCCGTCTGGGACGCCGACGAGCTAGACGCCGCGCTCAAACTCGTCACGACCTAACCCAAACATTGATCACGCGGTGAGCGTGAAGCGCCGCCAGGTGTAGCGAACACGAGGGAGCGGTCAAAGAGAGCGT
>JANNNL010000580.1:0-3816 GCA_031398525.1 Actinomycetes bacterium
GGTCGAGAGGATCGAGCGGCGCATGGCGGCCACGTCGTCGTCGTAGATGACGGCGCCGTGGTTGATGACGATCACCCGCCGGGCGACGTGTTCGATGTCGGCGACGTCGTGGGACGTGAGGAAGATCGTCGTGCCGTGCGCCTCGTTGACGTGGACGAGCAACTCGCGAAACAGCTGCTTAGCCAACAGATCCAATCCGATGGTCGGTTCGTCGAGAAACAGAACCTCGGGTTCGTGCAGCATGCACGCGGCGAGTTCGCAGCGCATCCGTTGGCCAAGCGAGAGGTTGCGTACCGGGGTGTCCAACAGATCTGTCGCGCCGAGAAGTGAAGCCAACTCACCGATCCGTCGGCACTCCCGGTCGCGATCAAGGTCGTAGATCGCGGCGAGCATGTGCAGGCTCTGGCGTGGAGTCAACTCGGTCCACAACATCGACCGTTGTCCGAACAACGCGCCGATCCGCGCCGCCAGGACGCGGCGTTGCTTCCACGGCACGATGCCGAGCACGGTGGCCTGCCCGCCCGTCGGATGGAGGATGCCCGTGAGGATCTTGATCGACGTCGACTTCCCCGCCCCGTTCGGCCCGATGTACGCCACCCGCTCGCCGCGCTCGATCGCGAACGAAATCCCGCGCACCGCTTCGACGGTTCGGCGGCTCGCTCGCCGGCCCGTTTGAAACGTCTTCGTCAGTCCATTGACCTCGATCCCCATGCCGTCAACAATGCCCGTTGTCCCGGCCTTTGCCGGTACGGATTTCTCGATGAACACGCATGCATAAGCTGTGCAGACCCAGAAGGAGGACAACATGCCGATCACTACTGGTTTCAACCATGTGGCCACACTGACTGCCGACATGGATCGGCTGGTGGCCTTCTATACCGGAGTGTTCGGCGGCGTGGTCATTGACGAAGTGCTCCCGAGCGAGGGGCACCCGTACCTGGTGATTATCGATCTTGGCGGTGGAGCCGCGCTCAACATCTTCGAGGTGGCGGCCGATACGATTATCGGGGAGCAGCGCAAGATCGGCAACCGCGGTGCGATCGACCACTTCGGCCTGGCCGTCGAGTCGCTGACCACCCTTGAAACCGTGCGGGACCGGTTGGTCGACGCCGGCGCCCACATTGGAGATATCCAACAACTGGGCACCGAGTGGTCGCTGTTCTTCCGGGATCCCGACGGCATGGAACTCGAAGTTTGCGCCCCCGGCGATACGAACTCGGACAACGGGCCGGTTCGAGATTGATCCCCCGGACGATCGTCATCGAAGCCATCGCGTGTTCTCGGCGCGATTCTGCGGCGTTCGGCTCTCCTGGAAGGCGGAACACCGGAATTTCGCGCCGAGAACGCGTTACAGATGATCGAGTAGATCGGCTCGCCGGCGGGTGAGGGCTCGGCCAAGCTGATCAGCGACCCACGACTCGCGTTGGGTGATCTGCCGCCAGGTGTACCTCCACACCACCCATCCGACGGCGGCAAGCGTCGCATCGCGTTCCCTGTCGCGTTCAAAGGATTCACGTCCCCCATGGAATTGGAAGCCATCGCATTCGACGGCGACGCGCCATGCCGGCCACGCCACATCGAGGCGATAACGACCGACGACGTGTTGAAAGGTGGCCTCGGATAACCGGTGCCGCTTCAAGAGACGCATCATCCGCATCTCGAGCAGGCTTTCCGGCGGACGTTGGTCGAGCGACCAGTCCGCAAGTTCATCACGCAGTCGCCGGATTCCGGGATGCCCGCGCCCGCTGTGGCGAATGACCAGCGCGTCCAACGATCGGGGGGTGACGAGACCGCACAGAACCAATCGTTCGGTCATGGCGCGGAGATGAGCAGGTCGCCAGGCGGCGGTATCGACGAGGGCACGTAGTGGACTTGTTACTCGGAGGTGATCGCGGTTCGACTCGCCGAGATCGGCGTCGAATGTCGGACGGTGGACAACGACGCCCTCAAGGGACGGGCGGCGGGTTCGTCGGGAGACGATGTGGAGCAGTTCGCCTGAGTCGATCGGGTCGCCGAGCCAGACCGCCAGCGCGGTGGGTCCGGCAACGAGGGCCCTCGGTCCGACAGCAATCGTCGCGGCCTCGGGCCGGTGCCGCTTCGGCGTGGGTTGGTCTGCTCGTCGAGCCACCCGCGGATGGGTCTCGATCAGGACGCCGCGCCGTACGAGTCGGTACCAAACGTCCCGCGAGGCAACGCGCTCGATGAAGTCCGACTGTCTGATCGAGCCGTGAACGTGAGCAATCGAGTTGATGCGAGCAAGATCCATGGCCCCGATGTGTGCGGGCGGTCTATCGGGACGGCAATACCCGTCGTTCTCGGCGCGGATTTTGGGCTATCTGGTCCTTCAAGCGGTCAAATGCCTGAGAAGCGCGCCGAGAACGCCCCGCAGCCCCAATCGCATCGCCGAGTCGCTACGCCCCGTCGATGACCTGGCCGTCGATGGCTACGGTGGCGCGATCAGCGAGCACGGTGTTCAGTTCGGCCGACCACAAGACGACGGTGACGATCAGTTTGATCCACGTCAGCAGACCGAGGACGGTGCCGAAGAAGCCGTAGGCGGCACTGGCTTTGGTGACCCGACTGATGAACAATCCGCCCAGGGCATGGATCAGCGTGAGTCCGATCCCCCCGATGATCGCTCCCGGGGCAATCCGACGCCACGTGTCGCGGCCGGGAATGGCCACCGCATACATCACTCCCAGGAGCACGATGTTCGCCGCCACGGTGACGAGGAAGCCGAGGGATTTGCCGATCCCTGGCAGCTTGGCGGCGGCGACGATGCTGCTGCTCAGGACGGTGGTAGCGACCAAACCGGTGCCCAGCACCCCAAGCAGCGCCAATGCTCGCAGCCGTCGTTTGAGAAAGCCGAGCGGCCGTTCGAGCGCGGCGTGCGAAACGGCATGGATGGCATGTTCCAAGGCGTCGAAAGCATGGGTGCCCGACCACAACGCAGTGATGCCGGCGATGATCACCGTGATGCTGCTTCCCTTGAGTTGGGTGAGTTCAACTTTCCCGCCAAGCATCGGGAAATTCGAGAGCGCCATGTTGGTGACATCGTCGCGACGGTCCTCGTCGAGCACCATCGCCGCCACCGAAACCAACAACAGCAGCAGCGGAAAGATCGAGAAGAAGGCGAAGTAGGTGACGACGGCCGAGAGTCGCCCGACGCCGTCGCGGCCGCCCTTCTCGAACACCGTCATCAGCAGGTCGAACGGGGCGTAGCGCTCGCGCAGTCGGGTGACCAGCGATTTGGCGGCATCGGCTCGATCGGCGAGAGACGTCATCGTTCGGGCAGGCTACGGCGCGCGGTCAGCCACCGACCATCTGGGTGATGAAGTGCGTGAAGAGCGACCCGTCGCCTTCGTGGACGATTTTCTCCGGATGCCACTGCACCGCCAGCACCCGACATGCCGCGTCGGTCGGTTCGATCGCCTCGATTGTGCCGTCCGGGGCCCAGGCCACGGCGGTAAACCCGGGGGCCACGGTGTCGATCGCCTGGTGGTGGATCGAGTTGACCGTGTGTTCCGTCACTCCTCCGTAGGCCTGTGACAGTCGGCTGCCCTTGGTGATGCGCACCGGATGCCGCGTCCCCAACACCTGTGTCGGCAGCGAGGAGATCGGTCGGTGAATCCCATCGTCGCTGGTCATGTCTTGGTGCAACGTGCCGCCCATGGCCACGTTGAGCACCTGGTAACCCCGGCAGATGCCGAAGATCGGGATGCCCAGCTCGATCGCGGCGCGCGCAAACCCCAGGTCGCTGGCATCGGCCGATGCCGAGACGCCCTTGTTGCATCCCTCGTCGGGTTGCCCATAGTG
>JANNNL010000660.1:0-11700 GCA_031398525.1 Actinomycetes bacterium
CCCAAGCCCCATCACGAGATGCCTTGGCACAGAGAGCCAACGTCAACGAAATCGCCGCCGGACCGCCCGTCGCCACCGTGCTCCCCCGCCGCAAACCACCGAGCGGCAGGAGACCGCCGAGTTCTTCAGACACCTCGATCAGCCGCTCGTGGGCCAACCCCCCGGGGGACGTCCGCTCAATCAGCGTCGCAAGATCGAGTGGAGCCTGACCAGCCAGGGATGCCGCCATGACATCATAGTATATCGAACACCTGTTCGCAGTCCAGTGGCATCAGACGCAATGAGCGAACGTTGATGCCGATCAACTTGCGTTGACGGCACCACTACGAGTGATGAGTCCATCCAGGAGCACCCCGAACGACCGTCCATCGGCGGCGAAGTCGTCTGCCCCAAGTTCCACTGCATGAGCGCGGTCACGGATCGCCCGCCCCCCGACAATCAGCAGGACATCGGAGCTCACCCCATCACGCAACGCAACAAGCGACTCACGCAATGCAGCCAGTGACGATTCCACGGTCACGCTCAACCCGACGGCAACCAAATCATCGGCCTCATTCGCCGCATGAACAAATGACCGCGGCGGCAAGTCCGCCCCAAGATCCGACACTTCCCAGCCGTTCTGCCGCACCAGGTCGGCGGCCATGGCCACGGGCAGCGAATGAAACTCTCCACTCGGCGCGCCCAAAACCACCGTGCCCTTCGAACGACCACGCCGGGCAAATCGGTGACAAAGGCGGCCAAGCAACCGGGTCACGATGACCGACGCCCGGTGCTCGACGGCGACATCGAGCTCGCCGAGCGACCACCGCTCACCGATCGACGACATCGCCGGCGATACAACATCGAGATAGATCTCCTCGACGTCGGAGCCTCCCGACAACGCGGCCTCGATCACTCCCCACGCCCCATTTGCATCTCCTGCCACCAGCCGGTGTTCGAGGCGCTGGGCCCACGGAGCACACTGCCGAGTTCCGGATGCCGCAGCGGGCCGGGCCTGATACGCCTCGAGGTCGACTTCTGCCACCTGCCACGTGCCACCGACCTTGCGGGCTTCGAGTTGACCAAGCCGGACGTAGCGATACGCCGTCATGTAGTGAACGCCAAGGGCTTCGGCGGCCTCATGCAACGTCATTGATCCGGGTTGTGAGGTCATTCCGCTCTCTCCTGGAGCATGATTAGCACTGAATGACCGCGGACCCGTGATCGAGTCGGTGAAATCTATCCCACGCCAAGTGAGAGACGAGTTATTCCCCGTGCTCAGCTTTCCACTTCTCGCGAGCCATCCGGCTGCGTTCCAGCAGGTGAGCGGGCACGCGTTTGGCCGCTTCCGACAGGGCGGCGTCGGCCCCACCGCCACCGATCGCCGGAGCCGCAGCATCGGCGACCACCTCGACAGCGTCTTCGAACGACGGCGGCACCATGCCCGGCTGCCAGTACCGATACAGGTCACGAACCACGTCGCTCAAGCCGTCGGCCGAGTAGCCCTTGGCCAGATCGATGGTGATGAAGTTGCCGAAGATATGCAGAGCATCGATTCGCCCGGTGGCG
The DNA here is from genome assembly GCA_031398525.1 of Actinomycetes bacterium. GTDB lineage: Bacteria > Actinomycetota > Acidimicrobiia > Acidimicrobiales > Ilumatobacteraceae > JANMJD01. The sequence goes on from JANNNL010000660.1 coordinate 1,549, forward strand.
AACAGGCGACGAGCCAACTCGGCCGACGGGGTGACCCCGACGGCATCGACCACCGACCTGAACCGCTCATGGCCCATGCCGGTGAGATTCCGATTTGCCTCGAACCGCACCATTCCGGGCGTGCTACTGGGCTTTTCGACGACGGCAACAGGCTGACCCATGGTCTCAACGCTAGCCACTGCTCTCGCCGGCACAGGCATCTACGATCACCTCAATGATCGAGGCTCGCAGCTACCACGACGACGGCCGAATCCTCGACCTGGCATCGGAGCAGATCTCCGACCTGATCGAGGCGGGAGATTGCCTGCTGTGGGTCGATATGGCCGACCCGACCCCCGCCGAGTTGCACCACGTTGCGGAGGAATTCTCGCTGCACACGCTGGCGATGGAAGGGGCAATGCAGACCGGTGAACGACCAACCTTCGACCGTTTCCCCGGCCACACCCTGGCTCTCACCTACGACGCACAGTTGAGCAAGGTGACGTTGTTCCTCGGTCTCCGTTGGATGGTGACGGTGCGCAGTACGAACCCGAGTGGAGCGATGTGGGACCCGACGCCGATCCGCCTGCGGCTGGCTTCCGACCCAGCACACCACACCGTCGCCCATCTGGCATATCTGATATTCGACGCCCTGGTCGACGGCCACGAGAATCGGGCGGACGAACTACGCGCCGACGTGGAGGCGATCGAAGACCGCGTGTTGGCCAGCGAAACTGCCAGCGGCGAGCGCCTCGAACGCCTCGAACGCGAGGTCCTGCGACTTCGACGGTCGTTGCTCGAAACTCGCCGTGTCATCGCCCCGACCCGCGATGTACTGATGGAGCTGCGTCGCGGACTCAACGGCACACTCGATGCCGAGAGCGAACTGCGATTCGCCGATGTCCACGATCACATCCTGCGCGTGGTCGAACAGATTGACACCCAACGCGAATTACTCGGCAACGCCTTCGAAGTGCATCTTGCGCTGATGTCGCATCAGATGAATCTGGTGATGAAAAAGCTGACCGCCTGGGGATCGATTCTGTTCGGCGCGGCGTTGATCTCGGGCATCTACGGCATGAACTTCACCCACATGCCTGAGCTCAACTGGAAAATCGGGTACCCGATGGCCCTCGGGATGATGGTCGCCCTCAGCCTTGTTCTGCACCGCATGTTCCGCAAACGCGGCTGGCTGTAGCGGCGAATGGCGAACGGCAAGTCGCAGCCAAACCAGATGCCCGTCAGAACCTCATGGCAAGCAAGTCAGCACAACCCGTGGTGGCCGCCGACTCCAGGCCGATGACCGTCGGGAGTAGCCGGCGGCGGTAAAAATCGGCAACCGCGATCCGCTCCTTGAGGTAGACCGCATTGCCGTCGCCTGCGGCGAGCAAGCACTGAGCAGCAGCGGCACCGCGCTGCAGGAACCAGTCGCCGAGCACGACGCCCAGCGTCCTTAGATACGGCGTTGCACCACCAAGGGCATCATTGACTCGGCCGTCGGCGAGAGCTCGGTGCATCGTTGCGGTGGCCCGTCGAACCGCCGCCAGAGCCGGTGTATCGCCCGCGTCGATCTCGACCTGGGCCAGCAAACCGTCGAGCACGGCCCCACCGCCAAGTGGCAGTTTGCGGGAGACCAGGTCGATCGCCTGGACGCCGTTGGTGCCCTCATAAATCGGGGCGATCCGGCTATCACGCCAGTGTTGAGCCACACCGGTCTCCTCGATGAAACCATACCGCCGTGGATCTGGACACCAATCGAGGTGAGTTCGACCCCGAGATCGGTGCACCATCCCTTGCAGATTGGGGTGAGCAGGGCGACCATGTCGCGAGCCGCAACGCGCTCATCGGCGTCGGGATGCGAATTCGTCCGATCGACCTGGGCGGCGTCGAAATAGAGCATCGCCCGCATCGCTCGATGTACGCCTTCATCGTTGCCAGCATCAGGCGAACATCGACATGCTCGACAATCGGCGAGGGCCCAGGACCGGCACTGATCGCCCGACCCTGCTTGCGATCGCGGGCATAAGCCAGCGACTGCTGATACGAGGCCTCGCTGACGGCTACTCCCTCAAGGCCGACCGACAGGCGGGCATTGTTCATCATCGTGAACATTGACCGCATCCCGGTGCCCTCATCGCCGATGAGATTCCCAACCGCGTTGTCAAATTCCATCACACACGTCGGAGAAGCATGGATGCCGAGCTTGTGTTCAACCTTGAGACAGGCCAGCGAGTTCCGCTCGCCGAGTGAACCGTCGGCATTGACCAGGAACTTGGGCACGACGAACACCGAGATGCCCTTGGTGCCGGGCGGCGCGCCGGGGGTGCGGGCAAGGACCAGATGGATGATGTTCTCGGCCAGGTCATGCTCGCCAAATGTTATGAAGATTTTGGTACCCGACACCCGGTACGTGCCGTCGTCGGCTCGTTGCCCTCGACCGAAGAGCACCGACATCGCTGCCGGCGTCGGGCTCGGTGAGGTTCATCGTGCCGGTCCATTCGCCGCTGATCATCCTCGGTGCGTAGATGCTCTTCAACTCGTCACTGCCGTGGTGGAGGAGCAATTCGATCGCTCCCTGGGGTCAGCAGCGGGCACAGCGACAGGCCCATCGACGCCGACGTGATCATCTCCTGCACGGCGATCGTTGTCGTCCACGGCTGCCCGTCGCCGCCGTACTCCTCGGGGAACGAGATCGCGCCCCAGCCCGAGTCGACAAATTTGGCGTAGGCGGCCGGGGTGCCGGGAGCGGTCGACACAGTGCCATCGCCGTTGCGATGCGCCGGGATTTCATCACCGATCCGACCGAGGGGCACGAAGACCTCGGTGACGAACCTGCCGGCTTCTCTCCACAGGTCGAGGGTGGTCGCCACATCGACAACACCTCCGCCGCCAAACCAGGACGGCAGACCATCGAGATCGGCATGGTGGGTCAACGCAAGGCGATGTCGTCGAAGGGTGGTTGATAGGCCATGGTTACAACAGGCCGAGCTCGTTGGCTCGCGAGATGGCCTCGACCCGGTTGCGAGCGTTCAGCTTCTGCATCGCGGACTGCAGGTAGGTCTTGACGGTGTTGCGCGAGAGATCGAGCGCCTCGCCGATCTCGGGATTGCTCTCACCCATTGCGGCGCGGCGCAGTACGTCGTACTCGCGAGGAGTCAAGGAGATGTTCGACTTCCCGATCTGGGCGTCGCCGCCATTTCCCGCGATCCGGTTGTCGTAGACGGTCTCGCCAGCAGTGACCCGGCGGATCGCGTCGACGAAATCGACCGGGGCGACGTCTTTGAGGAGGCATCCTTCCGCGCCTGCTCGCCGAACGGCCTGTAGCGCGGCGTGATCGGCGTAGGCGGTGAAAACGATCACCCGAACTTCGGGAAGGTCGCGTTTGATCTGCAGGACGATCTCCGGTGCCAGCATGTCCGGTAGCCGCAGGTCGAGCAAGACAACATCAGGACGGACTCGTTTGATATCGGCTATCGCCTCGTTGCCGTTGGGCGCGTAACCGACGATGCTCATGGACGGTTCGCCCGAGACGAGCATCGCCACCCCCTCACGAACCACCGGATGGTCATCGACGACAAACAGACGAACATCCGCCATCAGCAGGGCACCCAGGCGCGCATCGTCGTACCGCCGTCGTCGTTTTCGGCGATCGTCAGGGTGCCTTTGATTCTGGACAATTGCTCGGCCGCCGAGGACAACCCGATGCCGAGACCATCGGAGGTGGCCTGGCCGAGTCCGATGCCGTCGTCAGAAATCGCAATCGCCAGTCCATCTCGGGACGGAAATGTCGAGACAACAACCGATCGCGCCTGGGCGTGTTTCTCGACGTTGCGCAAACCCTCGCGAACGATGGCAACCAATGCCTCCACGAGGCAATCCTCGACCTCGGGAAGGTCGTCCATCAATATGAGGCGGGCCGGGATACCCGCTCGTTGCTGAAATGCGCGGCAATCGGAGCGCAATGCGTCTGCCAGGCCGAACCCTCTCGGCGGCGCGGACAAGGCGCGCAGCGACTGGCGCAAGGCAACAGATGCGTCGTGTGCGCGCTGCGCAATGCCGTCGATCCTGGCCCGTAGTACCGGGTCCTGATGAAGTTCCTCGCCGAGGCTCTGGACGCTCGCCGTCAGGGCAAAGAGGGTCGCCCCGACAGTGTCATGCAACGAAAGCGAGATCCGACGGCGTTCCTCGTGGGCGGCGACTTCGGCGGCGTATTTGGCCCGTTCGGCAATCGCCAGCGCAACCGCGGCCTGGCCGGCCACGTTCTTCAACGAGTCCGCGGCTCGGTCGCCAAGATCAGTGAGCGTCGACGTTGCCGCATACAACACACCCTGCAATCGGGTGCCGGTGTACAGCGGTACGGCGACCAGCCCCCGGATGCCTTCTTTGGCGACAACCCACGAGTCGTAGTGGTGAGTGATCTCGCCGGACGCTCCGTAGTCCTTGACCCATGACGGACGATCGCTGGCCAGCACCTTGCCGCCGACACCGCGGCCAGGATCAATCCGCAACCCATCCAACGCGTTGGTCCGAAGTCCGTGTAGGTGACTGATCGTCATCGATCCGTCGGTCATCCTCAGGCCGACAAAGCCCTTCTCAAGCCCGACAATGTCGGGAATGCGAGCGACGACACGGCGGAGCACTTCATCGGGATCGAGTACTGCGAGGAGCGAGGCGAACTCATCTTCGAACTCGGCAAGCAGATCTTGAGGGGAACGCTCAGCCGTGGCCATGAGTTGCATTCTGACTGACCGCAGCACCGTTCAGTTCACGGCCCGTTCTCGATCGGCCCAAAATTCTTCGCGGAGCTTGAACTTTTGCAGCTTGCCGGTCGCTGTACGGGCCAGTTCCGAACGGAACTCGATCCGTTTCGGGCACTTGTAACCGGCCAGCTTGGTCTTGGTAAAGGCGACAAGTTCGGCCTCGGTCACCGTCGACCCCGCAACGGTGACAACCAGCGCGGTGACTAGTTCGCCCCACTTCTCGTCAGGGATGCCAATGATCGCAACCTCGGCGACCTCCGGATGGCTGAATACCGCGTCCTCGACCTCGATTGATGACACGTTTTCGCCGCCGGTGATAATCACGTCCTTCTTGCGGTCGGAGATCACCACGAAGTTGTCGGCGTCGATGATCCCGCCGTCGCCGGTGTGGAACCATGGCTCGCCATCAGGGTCGTCGATGGCCGGATGGACCGCGGCCATGGTCGCCTGGGGCTGATCCCAGTAACCATCCATCACGACATTGCTGCGGGCCAGGATCTCGCCGTCCGGACTGATCCTCATCTCGACACCCAGGGCGGGGGCACCGGCGCGACTCAACCGTTGCGCCCGCTCGATCGATGTCAGCCGATCATGCTCGGCGCGCCGGCGATTGATCGTGAGCATCGGGGAGGTTTCGGTCAGCCCGTAGATCTGGCAGAACTCCCAGCCCAACTCGGCTTCGATTCGTTCGATCGTCGTAGTCGGCGGCGGCGCACCGGCGCAGACCACTCGGACCCGGCCGTGTCCGGGAGTCGGGCCCGACCACGACGCGGCGGCATCGAGCACCGCATTCATCACTGCAGGCGCGGCGCACAACATGGTCACTCCATGGTTGTCGACCCGCCGAAGAATCTCGCCGCCGTCAACCTTGCGCAGGATGATGTGTTGTGCGCCCATGCCGGTAGCCGCATAGGTCATCCCCCACCCGTTGCAGTGAAACTGAGGCAGGGTGTGGAGGTAGACGTCGCGGTCGCTGACGCCCAAATGCCAGCCGAAGGTCGCCGCGTTGAGCCACAGATTGCGGTGGGTGAGCTGCACGCCCTTCGGGCGCGCCGTCGTGCCGCTGGTGTAGTTGATCGTCGCCGTCGCGTCTTCATCGGGCTCCCATCGGGTCGCCGGAGGCGTATCGAAACTCATCAATACCGCGTCGGCTTCGGTGCCGATCACGAATCGGTGCTCGCAATCGACGTCGGCGAGCGCCTCGGCAAGTTCCGGGTCGATCAGCAGGACCCGAGCCCCGGAATGCTCGACGATGTAGCGGACCTCCGCGGCGACGAGCCGAAAGTTGACCGGCACCAGGACCCGCCCGGATCCCGAGACACCGAACAATGCAGTGAGCAGGCGCGCCGAGTTCTGACTGACCATCGCCACCCGTTCGCCGATCCCGATGCCGAGGGCGTCAAGGCCGGACGCCATCGCCGCGGCCCGACGTGACATCTCGCGGTACGTGATGTTGCCCCAGCTCTCGGCGGGCTGGTCAGGTTCGTCGACAACGGCCACCCGGTCGGGATAGACGGTCGCGGCCCGACGCAGATAGTCGTTGACGGTCAGCGCGACTTTCATCTGGATCCCTTTCATTTTGCGCGGCGTATCGCAGAGAGCGACCTACACCAGTGGGGCTTAGTAGACGCCGCTGGCCGGTCAGTTCGGTACCCCCACATGGAGGGGTCCATCTGGGGGTGGTGCCATTGCTTCAGTCAGCGCATCATCAAGCGCCGCTTGATGTGTCGGATGACACCTCAGTGGGAACACCACACCATAGAGAAGTGCCAATGACGGAAAAGGGGGGTGACTGATGCTCGAGATACGTGACCTTGCCGTTGTCTATGGGGGCACGATCGTCGGCCTGCGCGACGTCAGCCTCGCCGTTGCCGAAGGCTCGCTGGTGGCTGTCCTCGGATCGAACGGAGCGGGGAAGAGCACGCTGCTGAGATCGATTTCAAACACGTTGCCGCTCCACAAGGGCCGGGTTCGTTCGGGATCGATCACCTTCGAGGGGGTCGACATCACCCATTCCCGGTCGGACCGCATCGTGCGCTCGGGCATCGTGCAGGTCCCCGAGGGCCGCCAGGTGTTCTCCGACCTTACCGTCGCCGAAAACCTGCGCGCCGGGTCGGTCACGGTCAAGAACCGGGCGAGCCGCAAGAAGGCCGAAGACGAAGTGATGTCGATCTTCCCGATCCTCGCCGACCGCCGCAGCCAGCGCGCCGGGCTGATGTCGGGTGGGGAGCAACAGATGCTGGCCATCGCACGAGCGATGATGACCAGCCCGCGATTGCTGATGCTGGACGAACCGTCGTTGGGCCTCGCCCCGATGATCATCGAGCGGATCGGTCAAGTCATTCGCGCCATCAATGCCGCGGGCACCACCGTCTTGTTGATCGAGCAGAACGCGTCGATGGCGCTCTCGGTCGCCACCGACGCCTTCGTGCTCGAACTCGGTGCGGTCTCACTTCACGGCCCCGCCGCCGAACTCGCCGCGTCGGACCGGATCCGCGAGCTCTACCTTGGCAAGGGCGGCGGCGACGATTCTGCGACCGCGGCCCTTCGCTCCGACAACCGCGTTCACCTGGCGAAGTGGTCGACATGAAGCATTTCGACGAGAGTCCCACGGCGGGCACGACCGTGCTCGAGGTCAACGATGTCACCGTCCGGTTCGCGGGAGTCGTCGCCCTCTCCAACGTCAGCTTCACCGTCGAAGCGGGGATCATCCAGGCGATCATCGGTCCGAACGGCGCCGGAAAATCGACGATGTTCAATGTCCTGTCCGGGGTCTACCGCCCGACCGCAGGCCATGTCCGGTACCGCGGCGTACAACTCGACTCGCTGCGACCGGATCAGATCGCATACCTCGGGATCGGCCGGACGTTCCAGAACATCGCCCTGTTTCCCCACCTCACGGTGGAGGACAATCTGCTTCTCGGGCGCCACCATCTGACGAAGACTGGCTTCCTGGCCTCGGCCCTATCCTTGCCATCGGCCCGCCGCGAAGACCGCATCCACCGAGGCCGCGTCCGTGAGGTCGCCCGATTCGTCGGCCTCGAACGGCTGCTCGGCCTGGCCGCCGGCGGGTTGTCGTACGGGGATCGCAAGCGGGTCGAGTTGGCCCGGGCATTATGCACCGAACCCGACCTGATCATGCTCGACGAACCGGTCGCCGGTATGAACGCCGACGAGACCCGCCGGATGGCCGGGAGCATTCTCGATATCAATGAGGAGCTCGGAATCACCGTGATTCTGGTCGAGCACGACATGGGCATGGTGATGTCGCTCGCCCATCGGGTGCTGGTGCTCGACTTCGGCCAGAAGATCGCCGACGGCACCACCGACGACATCCAGTCCAACCCGGACGTCATCGCCGCGTATCTCGGTGGTGGCATCGCTCAGGCGAACGAGCCCGACGTAAGCCAAGACGTCGCCGCAGATGTCGTCCCAGAAGTCGCAACCGAGGATGAAATGTCGTGACCCGCTTCCTACAGTTTCTCGCCGACGGTGTATCGACCGGTGCGGTGTACGCCCTGATCGCCCTCGGCTATGTGATCATTTTCAAAGCCAGCGAGGTCGTCACCTTCGCCCACGGCGGAGTACTCGCCATCGGCGGCTACGCCATCTGGTACGCCCGCAAGCATTGGTTCGACGGCGATGGCCAGGCCAACTTCTGGATGGCCGTGGTCGTCGGGTTGCTCGTCGCGGTCTCGATCAGCCTGCTGGTCGAGCGGTTGTTCATCCGCCGGATGCAGTCGATGTCGGCGTCGATCATCGGTATCTGCATCATGACGCTGGGCCTCGACGTGATCTTGGAGACGTACACCAACTACGGGGTCGGCAAGTCCGGCAGCGAGATGCTCGACTTCGGCAATCCATGGGGAATCGGCGCGCAAAGCATCTTCGGGATGCGAATCGGTGACGCCCGGATCGCAGCGCTCGGGCTCAGCACCCTGATCATCGGCGGGTTGTTCGTCTGGCTCAAGTACACCGACTGGGGGGTGTCGATGCGGGCCACCGCAACCAATCAAGAGGCGGCTTCGTTGATGGGCATCCGCCTCGGTCGGGTGGCGATGGTCGCCTGGGCAATCGCCGCGGTGCTCGCCACGATCGCCTCGATCTTCCTCTCGGCCGCCCCGGCGCCCGGATTCGACGGCGGCACCGGCAAGTTGGCGTTCAAGGCGTTCCCGGCCGCAATCCTCGGCGGGCTCGACTCACCAGGTGGTGCGCTCGTCGGCGGCCTGACGATCGGCATCGCCGAGGCAATGGCCAAGGGATACCAGGGAAATCTCACGTTCCTCGGGGCTGGCTTTTACGCCGTCGTTCCGTATGTGGTGATGCTCCTTGTGCTCGTCGTCAAACCGACCGGCCTGTTCGGCACCAAGGCGGTGTCCCGTGCATGATCTTCGGGCCAAGCTGCCCAAGTACCTCGGCGTGGCCCTACTCCTTCTCGTCGCTCTCTACGTCCCGTTCGGGGTCACCGAACGCAACTGGCTCACCCCGCTCAACCTGGCGATGGCCGCCGCGATCGGCGCGATCGGACTCAACATCCTGCTGGGTTTCACCGGGCAGCTGTCCCTCGCCCATCCGTTCTTCATCGCCGTCGGCGCCTACGGCTACTCGTTCTTTTCCAGCGGCTTCGACCCACTGACCAGGTCCGCAGCCGAGACCGACAAATTGTCGGGCATGGGGTTGCACCCGCTGGTCGCCACCGTCGTCGTGTTGATCATCGCCGCGTTGCTCGGTGCCATGTTCAGCCCGATCGCCGGGCGGGTCAAGGGCATCTACCTTGGCATCGCATCGCTTGGGTTGGTGTTCCTCACCGACCACCTGTTACAGAACATGAAGAGCGTCACCGGCGGATTCAACGGCCGACGGGTGCCGGTCTATGACGTTGCGTTCACAAAGATTTCGAGCTGTCGCCCGAAGGAGTGCGTCGTCAACGGCATCCCCTTCGGCCAGCCCGAGAAGCTCTGGTACTTGCTCGTCGTGATGGTCGGTCTCAGCTACATCGTTGCCCGCAACATGATGAAGGGTCGTCCCGGCCGTGCGCTGCAGGCACTGCGTGACGGTGAGATTCCGGCGTCAGTGATGGGTGTGAACCTCACCCGCTACCGGGCGGCGGCGTTCATGGTCTCGGCAATGTTCGCGGCGCTGTCCGGCGTGATGTACTCACTCGCCAACGGCAACATCACCCCGTCGGAGTTCCAGGTCGACACCTCGATCGCCTTCCTCGCCATGGTCGTCATCGGCGGGCTCGGCTCGCTCGGCGGCTCAATCGTCGGCGCGCTGTTCGTCCGCATCCTTCCTGACTTGATCACTCGCCACGGCGAGAAGATTCCATTCGTCGCCTCCGCGGCCGAGCCGAGCGGCTTGAAGCCGTTGGCGATGGCCCGGTTCATCTATGGCGGCTCGATCATCCTGCTGC
>JANNNL010000683.1:0-5016 GCA_031398525.1 Actinomycetes bacterium
GAGGTTGTCGAACTCATCGGCCTGCGGCGGGGAGCTGGCCTGGCCGGGGGGCCGGCGGAACGGATCATCGGGATCGCCGCCGTCGCCGAACAGAATGACTCGATCGCTCACGACGTGGCCCCGTTCACGACGCACCACCGCACACCTGGGGACCGATTGCGACTCCAGCGCGATCTTCAAGGCCGTCACGGAAGCCGACCAGTCGGACCTCACTGCGTAGGGCTATGCCGTGGTGAGCGAGCACCTGCGCCCGCACCTCGTCGATGACCGCGCGGACATCGGCGGCCCGACCGTTCTCGTCGGCCTGAATGAAGTTGGCGTGCTTGGTCGATACCTCGGCGGTACCGATACGAAACCCACGCAAACCCAATTCGTCGATCACCTTCGCCGCCGGCAGCACATCGGGGATCGGGTTGACGAACACCGAGCCGGCGTTGTGACCCCCCGGCTGATGTTCACGCCGCCACCGCACGATCTCGGTGATTTCCGCTTCGGAGCGCTCCCGATCACCCGCACACAACGCGAACCGCGCCCGCAATACCACCTGGTGAGCAGCAAGATCGGAGCCGCGAAAACGGAGTCCGAGCGCCGCGACGGGCACCTCGGCTTGCGCCCGCTCGCGCAGATCGAACACGTCCACCGACGTCAGCGAGGCCGCCATGTCTGAGCCATGCCCGCCGGCGTTCATCGACACCGCTCCACCGACCGAGCCTGGCACGCCAACCCCCCATTCCATCCCGGTCAAGCCCGCCGCCGCGGTGCGACGGGCCAGGATCGGAAGGAAGACCGCGGCACCCGCGACCACTTCGAATGTGTGGATTGCGTCGATTGCTTCGCGGCCCGCTGACGGCGTGTTGATGTGGATCTCGTTGGCGAATTCGCCGAGGCAGATCGCCAGACCGATGAATCCTTCATCGGCGACAAGCAGGTTGGAGCCCCGACCGACAACCAGCATGGGGACATCGACATCATCGAGCGCCCGGGCGAGGGCGGCCAGGTCGGTGACGGACTCCACTCGGGTCAGCAACGTCGCCGGACCGCCGACCCGGTACGTGGTCAATGGCCCAATCGGCACGGCTCGCTGGGCCCGAGTCCCCAACCGCTCGGCTAGCCGATCGAGGTCGCGGACGAGGTCGCGATTGACAGCCGTCACCGCCTGCGATCCTGCGTTCGGCGGCGATCGAGCACTTCGTTGGGAAGGGAGGCCACGTCGCCACAACCCATCGAGATGCACACGTCGCCCGACCGCACCTCGTCGGCCAGGAACGCGATCAAATCGTCACGCTTGGGTAACCAGACGACCCGCTGCTGCGGATGAGCGTCACAGATCGCGTTGACCACCAACTTGCCCGTCACCCCGGGAATCGGCAGGTCGCCCGATGGATAGATGTCGGTGATCACGGCGATGTCGGCATCGACGAAGGCATCGCGGTACTCGGGCGACAGAATCGCCATTCGCCGGTAACGGTTCGGCTGGAACACCGCCACGACCCGCTGCCAGCCGTCGCCGCTCGTCCGGGCCGCCGCGAGGGTTGCGGCGATCTCCGCCGGGATATGGCCGTAGTCGTCGATGAACGTCGCCCCACCGTGCGCTCCGCGGAAGTCGAACCGCCGGGCCACCCCACCGAAGCGGGCAATCGCGGCCGCAGCGACCTCGAACTCGACACCGAGTTCCAGCGCCATCGCCACGGCCGACGTGGCGTTGCGGACGTTGTGGATGCCGCGCAGCGGAAGCTCGACCGTGCCCAAGCGTTCGCCGCGGCCAATCACCGAGAACCGTTGAACCCCCGACGCCGCTTCCAGATCGACGGCCCGGTAGGTGGCATCGGCCGCCGTACCGTAGGTGACCACGCCGCGGTCGTCGCCGATCTCTGCCGCGATGCGGGCGCATTGCTCGTCGTCGGCGCAGAGCACCTTCGGACCGGGGATCTGCGCGAGGTACTGCTCGAAGCCATCGATGATCGCCTGGAAGGTGCCGTAGTTCTCCAGATGATCAGCGTCGATGTTCGTCAGAATCGTGGCGTAGAGCGGCAGCCGGAGGTGAGTCAGATCGTTTTCGTCGGCTTCGACGACGAACGATTCGCTTCCGGTCCATTGGGCGCCCGTGCCCATGTCGGTGACGTCGCCGCCGATGACGAAGCTCGGCCGTCGCTCGGCGGCTGCCAAAATCAACATCAACATCGACGTCGTCGTCGTTTTACCGTGGGTACCGGCCACGCCCACCGACTGGGCCATCGCGCAGATCGAAGCGAGCATTCCGTCGCGGCGCAGCATCGTCACGCCGGTTCGCCGGGCCTCGTCGATTTCGATGTTCGATTCGGGGATCGCACTCGATGCGGTGACCGCGTCGACGCCGTGGACGAGCGCCCGGTCGTGGCCGACGTGTACCTCGACCCCAGCTGCTCGCAGTCGATCGAGCACCGGCTGCTCACGGATGTCGCTCCCCGAGACGGTGTGGCCCATTTCGGCGAGAACGAGGGCGATCGCGCTCATACCTGGACCACCGACGCCAACCACGTGATAGCGGGCCGGAGTCGAGAGATCAAGCGGGGCGGGGGGTGCGGGCAACGCAGAAATCGTCATGACGCGCCCTCGAATCTATCCCGGCCAACCTCGTCGATGAGGTCAATCAGTCGGCCGCTGCGGTGGGCGGCCCCCTGTACCCAGGCCCGACGCCCGATCTCGGCGAGCGCTTCGGGCGCCGCGACCAGGCGTAACACCTCGTCGATCAGCCGGTCGGCGGTGAACGAAACCTCGGGGATCGAGATCGCCCCGCCGTGGTCGGCGAGGATCGCGGCGTTGATCGTCTGGTGGTCCTCGGCAGCCAGCGCCCAGGGCACGACGATCGCCGGTACGCCGATCGCAGCAAGTTCGGCGATCGTGCTGGCCCCTCCACGTACCAACATTATGTCGGCCGCCGCATACACCTCGGGCATGTGTTCCTCGTAGCCGATCACCTGGGTCAAGATTCCCGCCAAGCCGTCGCACGCCGGTGGCGCGGCGGTCATGAAGCGCTCCCCCACGATGTGGCGCACGGCCAGGTCGCTCCGGTCCGCCAGTCGTTCGATGAACTCATTGGTGGCCGCGTTGAGCAAGCCCGCCCCCTGCGAGCCCCCGAACACAGCGAGCACGAACCGGTCGTCGGGGAGGCCGAGCAATTGGCGCGCGGCGGCCCGATCGCGGCGGCGGTCGACGTTGAGGATCGACTGGCGCAGCGGCGAACCGGTGTGCACCGCGTGCGGCAACGCCATGCCCTCGTACCCCGTCGCACAGACCCGGGCGAAGCGGGCGGCCACCTTGCTGGCCCAGCCCGGGCGCTTGTCATAGCTGACCACGACGATCGGCACCCGTCGCAGGCGAGCGGCGAGGATCGATGGAAGGCTGGCGTACCCCCCCACCGAGACGGTGACGAACGGATGGAGCCGCCCGAGCAGCCGCCATGCCTGGACGATCGCCCGAATCATCTTGAACGGCATCGCCACATTCGCCGCCAGCTTGGCCGGGGTCAACTGTCGCTGCAGCCCGGTGACGTCCAGGAAAGTGTGCGGAAATCCGCTGGGTGGCAAGAGTCGGGTCTCGATGCCCCGCCGGGCCCCGACGTAGTGAATCGACGCCGCGGCATGGCCCATGGCGACCAATCCCTCAGCGATGGCGAGGGCCGGCAGCACGTGGCCGGCGGTGCCGCCACCGGTGACGACGGCGAAGGTCCGCCCGGGCTGCATGCTTGGGGGCGGGCCGGATTCGGGCACGGCTGAACTCACGCCGAAGATCGTGCCACGCTGAGCAGCAGGCCCGCAGCAGTCATTGTGACGAACAGCGACGATCCGCCGAACGACATGAACGGCAGCGTCAGGCCGGTGAGCGGCATCATGCCGGTGACCCCACCGACGTTGATGATCGTCTGCACCGTGATCCACGCCGCCACACCACCGGCGATCAGCATGCCGAACCGGTCGGCGGCGGCGAGGGCGATTTGCACCCCGAAGTAGGCGAACAACAGGTAGCAGCCCATTACAGCGACCACGCCGATCAACCCCAACTCCTCGGCGATGACGGCGAAGATGAAATCGGAGTGGGCCAACGGCAGGCGGCTCCACTTCGCCTTGCCCGCCCCGATTCCGGCACCGGTGATGCCTCCGTCCTGCACGGCAACCAGGGCGCTCCACACCTGGTAGCCGAGGTGATCCTTGTTTTTGGCGAGATCAAGGAACGCCGTGAACCGAGCCCGGCGATAGTCGGTTGAGTAGACGAACCCGAGCCCGATGATGCTGAGCCCAACGCCGCTGACGGTCAACGGGGTCATGGGCGTGCCGCCGATGAACACCATCGCCAGCACGATGGAGCTCAATACGATCGCCGAGCCGAGGTCGCCCTGCGCCAGCATGAACGCCGACGACACGCCAAGCATCGCCAGGCATGGCCACAACGTGGCCCGTACCACCTGCATGCGATCCTCGCGCTTGGTCAATAGATCGGCGGTATAGAGCAGCACGGCGAGCTTCAGAAACTCCGAAGGCTGAAACCCGATCGGTCCCAACTCGACCCAGGCCCGAGCGCCGTTCCGAGCCGTACCGAGGCCGGGGACGAACGGCAAGACCATCAGGACGTACGAGGCGATCAGGCCGGGCCGCACCCAGCCCCGCCACCGCACGTATGGCACGCGCATCGTGGTGAACAACGAGATGGTCCCGATCAGCGCCCAGAGGATCTGGCGAACGAAGTACGCCCACGGGGACACGCCCTCGTGGACGAGGCTGACCGACGACGCCGACAGCACCATGACCAGTCCGAGCATCGTCAGCACCGCCACGATGCCACCGATCACATAAACGGAGGTCGGGATGGGGCCGGTATGGCGATGAATGTCGCGCACCTGACGCTTTGCCAACGGGTCGTTCGTACGCGCCACGTTCGGGTCCGTCTTGGCAGCCGACCGGCGGCCTTCCACCCGACGCCTACCCGTGCGACCCGTGGCGGTTTTGGCCGTTCGTACCTTCGTCACGCCCGGTGTCGCCG
>JANNNL010000035.1:0-13084 GCA_031398525.1 Actinomycetes bacterium
GTTGCTCGAAGTCGCCCTCGTCAGACTGACCAGCGTGGCCGCCGACGCCGGAGTCGGTGCGTTGGTCGCCCGTATCGAGCGACTCGAGCAACAGATCGCCAGCGGAGCGAGCGGCGGCGGCGGGGTACCCCAGGCCGGAGCAGGTCGCGGATCGGGTGGACCGTCCGCCGCCCGCCCACCTCTCGCCGACCGGGGTACGCAACCCGCCGCGGCGACACCCGGTGGCGAACCACCTGCTCGGCCGGTGCTCGGCGGCCGTCTGGGTGGTCGCGCCGCTGCTGCTGCTCCTGGGGCACCGTCAACGCCAGGAACGGTGTCGGCTGGCGCATTACCGCCGCGTGGTGATCGTCCTAGCGCTGGCCAGCCAACCGCACCCGCGGTGACACCCGTCGAATCCGCAGCCCCCGCCCCATCCCAACCGGCAGGTGGCGCGCTGGACGCGGCGTTGCTCACGAAAACGTGGAGCGATCGGGTACTTCCTCAGCTACGACCGCTTGCCAAAGCCCTATTTGCCGACGCCCGCCTCGATCTCGACGGCCAGGGAAAGGTGCGCGCCACCATCCCTGCGGCCCTCAAACAACGGGCCGAGGAGCACCGGGCGGCGGTCGAAGCCGTACTGTCCACCGAGTTGGGAAGCCCGGTCGCGTTGACGATCGCGGGCGGAGCCGGGGCGTCCGAGGACTCCGGGTCGGGGTCGTCGGGCGCGAGTCGTCGCGACCTTCCGCCCGAGCCCGAACCGGAGCACGAGAACGACATCGATCTCAACGAGTTGACCAACGCGCCCACCGTGCCGCGGATGTCAGGTATCGAGCGGGTCACCGCCGCGTTCCCGGGCGCGCAGTTGATCGACGAGGAACGCTGACGTGGCTGCCACGTATGCGGCCCCCGTTCAGGCATTGATCGATGAACTCGGACGCCTGCCTGGAATCGGCCCGAAGTCTGCGCAGCGCATTGCATTTCACCTGCTCAAGATGCCTGCCGAAGACGCTCGGCGGCTTGCGACGTCCATCACCGATGCCAAGGACCGGGTGCGATTCTGCGCCCGGTGTTTCAACGTTGCCGAGGGCGAGTTCTGTGGTATCTGCCTCGACGAACGTCGGGACATGACCGTGATGTGCGTGGTTGAGGAAGCTCGCGACATTATGGCGATCGAGAAGACCGGGGAGTTCCGCGGTCGGTATCACGTGCTGCTCGGAGCGATCAGCCCCATCGATGGCATCGGTCCCGAGCAGCTCAAGGTGCGCGAACTCCTCACCCGCCTGCAGACCGAGCATGTCGAGGAAATCATTCTGTGCACCAACCCCAACATCGAGGGCGAGGCGACGGCGCTGTATCTGGCCCGGTTGCTCAAGCCCGTTGGCGTGACGGTCACCAGAATCGCGAGCGGGCTCCCCGTCGGCGGTGACCTGGAGTATGCCGACGAGTTGACTCTCGGCCGAGCCCTCGAAAATCGGCGTTCACTCGACGGCTGACCGGTCCCGGCCACTACCCCAAGCCACGTCCGATCGGGCGTTGGTCACGATGCCAAGCTACTTCGGGCCGATATTGTCACCCCGTGGAGGATCTCGACCGTACGGCCCTGTTGCGCCTGCGGCATATCGGCCAGCGGTACACCGACAATCGGCGAACGATCGTGGCGGTATTGGCGACCTCCGGGTCTCCGGTGACGATTCCGGAGATTCTGCTGGCTCGTCCCGAACTCGCCCAAAGCTCGGTGTATCGAAGTTTGGTAACGCTTGAGCAGGCCGGTGTCGTGCAGAAGCTGGTGACCAACGACGAGTGGGCCCGCTTCGAGTTGGCCGAGGACCTGACCGAGCATCATCACCACCAGATCTGCTCGAAGTGCGGGTCGGTGCGGGACTTCACCATCTCGGCCCGGTTGGAGCTGTCGATCGACGAGGCGCTGGCGAGAGTGGCCGAGGCGACCGGGTTTCGATTGCAGCATCACCGACTCGACCTGATTGGCCTCTGTCAGGCCTGCTCCGCCTGACACTCAAGCGGAGGGTTCCGTGGCGCCATTCGGCGACCTCACGGGAAAACAGCGCTGGGGCACCACATTCCGAGCTGGTAGCGGGCGGACAGGCCAGCTCGAATCGTGGTGCCCCAGATGGGGTGTCGCTTTCGTTTCCGTCAGCGGCGATCAGTTGTTGCAGTTATATTACGATCATTGCGACCAGATGTCAAGTGTTTCTTCCTGAATTTTCTTAGATTTCGGAAAAACTTCTCAGCCAGCGTCGGGGTGGACCACAACCCATTCACGAACCGTAGCCAACAGCACGGTGAACTCATCCTGTCGCGCGCCGATAAAGGCAAGTTGTGCTTCAAGGGAGACGACACGTTCACGCAGGGTGCTAATTTCGGCAATCAGCTCTCCGGTAGTTGCATCTGACCCGAGGCCCTCATCGTCCCCCCCGGGTGGCTGCGGCCTATTCCCATCATTACGAATCGGTAACGCGGATAGGCCACCGGCGGTGACTTCGGCGAGTCGAACCGAGATCGCCCGATCGCGCTCAGCGAGCCGGTCGGAGATCCACCGCTCAAGCCCGACGAGAGTCTGCTGGCGAGTTTGGCGCTCCTCATCAAGGCGGCGCTCAAGCAAGGTCTGCAGCTCGTCGAGCTGCGTACCGAGCAATGACAGCTCAGGATCTTGCACTTGGGACACCGTTTCACCGTCCTCTCCGGACCAAAGGAGACATGGTACGACGTTGGCGATGACAAAATCGACCGGAGCGTGCCCGAATAGACCTTATGAACCACGTTGGGTGTTCATTATTCGCTCAAGGCAGTAGCTAAACCACAAGAGGTGGGACCGATACGTTGCCGAACTGACCACCCTCGACGCTGCGATGGCCACCCCGTTCACCGGGTGCAAGACGACCACATTCCTCACCGAGCATCGCGCCTTCGGCTACATGGCGCAGCGGTTCGGCCTCACGGAACTCTCCATCGCCGGGGTATCTCCCGACAACGAGCCTTCGGCCAAGGAACTGCGCGACACGATCCGGACAACCATGGCTGCGGGGGTCAAGGCGGTGTTCGCCGAGGCCAATACCTCCGCATCCCTCGTGCGGACGGTGGCCGATGAGCTGGGGATCGAGGTCCGCACACTCCAGACGATCGAGACGCTGACCACCGAGCAGCTCGCCGCAGGAACCAACTACATCAGTGCCCAGTACGAGAACCTCACCGCGCTGCAAGCCGGGCTCGGCTGCCCATCGGGATGAACGCAACGACAATTGAGCATAGTTGAGAATGGTTCTTATATTTCGATAGGCTGATCTCGTGCCCCACATCGCTTCGTCATCGCAGGCGCTCGCCGCCGAGGCCCTTGGGGTGAGCTACGGCGGCCTCATCGCGTTGCATGACGTGTCGTTCGAGGTCGGGCGAGGCGAGCTTGTGGGGATCATCGGCCCCAACGGGGCCGGGAAGTCGACGATGTTCAAGGCGCTGGCCGGATTCGTCCCCCACGGCGGCGAAGTATTCCTCGATGGAGTCTGCTGCCACCACCGCCAGCGCACCAGCATTGCGTTCATCCCCCAACGAGCCGATCTCGATCTCGACTTCCCGATCACCGTCGGCGAATTGGTGCTCGGCGGCCGTCGACGGTTCCGACGCTGGTGGGGTCGCCCCACATCCGCAGACCACGACGCCGCATCGTTGGCGCTGGCCGAGGTCAACCTCGCCGGGTTCGACGATCGGCCGATCGGCACCTTGTCGGGCGGGCAGGCCCAACGGGCATTCCTGGCCCGCGCTTTGGCGCAGGACGCCGACGTACTGCTGCTCGACGAAGCGCTGTCGGGTGTCGATGCGCCGACCACCGAGGAACTGTTCGAGTTGTTCGACCGATTGGTGGCCCGAGGCGTGACGATTCTTGTGTCGACGCACGACCTGGCCATCGCCCGGCGACGGTTCCATCGTTGCATCGCCATCAACCGCACGGTGCAGGGCGACGGTCCGCCGTCGGTCGTTCTCGACACCGACATTCTCGACGCGACGTTTGGGTCGGCGGCCCGCGTCATCAGCCCAGCGCGATGAGCCTCCCAGCGATGTCGCGGCCTCGATGAACTGGCTGGTCGACCCGTTCACCTCGGGATTCACCCAGCGCGCCGCACTGACGTGCGTGTTGATCGGCGTGCTCGCCCCGACGGTCGGCACGTGGATCGTGTTGCGCCGTCTCGCCTACCTCGGCGATGCGATGAGCCATGCGACCGTCGGCGGGGTGGCGGTGGCGTTCGCCATCGGCGGCGCCTCGTCGATCGTGGTCGGCGCACTCGGCGCGGGGGTGGTGATGGCCCTGCTGCTGGCGTTGCTCTCGGCGAACCGGCGGATTGGTCAGGACGCAGTGATCGGGGTGATCGAGAGCGCCCTGTTCGCCATTGGGGTGATCATCATCTCCCGCTTGGAAACGAGCCGTGAATTGACCCATGTACTGTTCGGCGATCTGCTGACCGTTCGGTGGACCGATGTGTGGCTGAACCTTGGACTGACCGTCGGCAGCGTGATCGTGGTTGCGTTGTTGTTCGGCGACCTGCGAATGTCGACGTTCGATCCGGCCCACGCCTCGCAGGTAGGGGTACGGGTACAAGCCGTGCAGGTCGTGTTATTGCTGCTGCTGGCCGTCACCGTCGTGGTGAGCCTGCGGACGGTCGGCACGCTGATGTCGGTGGCGATGCTCGTCACCCCCGCGGCGACGGCGCGGCTGGTCACCAACGATGTGCGATCGATGACCTTCATCGGCATCGCCATCGGCGTGACCTCGTCACTCGTCGGGTTCGTCGCCGCCTACCATCTCGACGCATCGCCGGGCGCGGTCATCGCCCTCACCGCAGCGATTGCCTTCGCGATCGTCTACGCCGCGAGCCTCCCCCGCCGGATGCGCCACCATGCCCGAGCGGCGTAGCACCTCGAGCTACGGGGCGACGAAGCCATTCGACTTGTGGGAGGCGTCGCAGAAGGGCTTGTTCGCGCTGGCGCCGCAACGGCAGAACGCCACTCGCCCGCCCCGCTCGATCTCCTCGCCGTCGGTGCCGATCACCGTCACGTCGCCCTGCACGAGCATCGGCCCATTCGGCCGCAGTGTGATGGTGACACCGTCGGGAGTTGGCTGAGTTGAGTCGGAAGCGGTCATGGCGAGCACCGTAGACCACGTGGATCGTCCCCACGCGACGGCCGACACGGAACCGGCGTTAGAGGCTGCGAACGATCAGGGCGTCGCCTTGGCCGCCGCCACCACACAACGCCGCGGCACCAAGGCCGCCGCCGCGGCGACGGAGTTCGTGGAGGAGGGTGAGGGCGAGTCGGTTGCCGCTCATCCCGATCGGGTGGCCGAGGGCGATGGCCCCGCCGTTGACGTTGACGACGTCGTCGGTGATCCCGAGTTCGGCCATCGAGGCGATGCCGACGGCGGCGAACGCCTCGTTGATCTCGAACAGGCTGATGTCGCCGAGCGACAGCCCGGACTTGGCGAGGGCCTTGTTGATCGCCCGGCTCGGCTGGTGGAGCAGCGAGGTGTTGTCAGGACCGGCGACCATGCCATAGCCGACGACCTGGCCAAGCGGCTGCACGCCGCGGGCCGCGACGGCCCGTTCCGACATCATCACCAGGGCGGAACCACCGTCGGAGATCTGTGAGGCGTTGGCGGCGGTGATCGTGCCCTGCTTGTCGAAGGCGGGCTTCAACGTGGCCAGGCTCGCCATCGTGGTCCCCGGGCGCACGCCCTCATCGGTCTCGACGAGCAGCGGGTCACCCTTGCGCTGCGGGATCGACACGGCCACGATCTCATCGGCGAATCGGCCGTCCTTGATCGCATTGGCGGCGCGCTCGTTCGACTTCATCGCCAGGTCGTCTTGCTGTTCACGCGAGATCTGCCCGGCGGTGTAGTTCTCGGTCGAGGTGCCCATGAGGCAGGCCTCGAAGGCGCAGAACAGGCCGTCCTTGATGATCGCGTCGGCCATCTCGGTGTTGCCATATCGCAGGCCGCTACGAACGCCCGAGACGATGTGCGGCGCGTTGGTCATCGACTCCATGCCTCCGGCGATGACGATGTCGGCGTCGCCCGCGGCGATCATCTGGTCGGCGAGATAGATGGTGTTGAGTCCCGACAGGCAGACCTTGTTGATGTTGATCGCCGGGACGCACATCGGGATGCCCGCCTTGACCGCCGCCTGGCGCGATGGCACCTGACCCTGGCCGGCCATCAGCACCTGGCCCATCAGCACGTGCTCGACTTCTTCAGGACTCACCCCGGCGCGCTGCAACGCCGCCTTGATCGCGAATCCACCCAGGTCAGCTGCAGTAAATGCGGCGAGTGCACCGCTCATCTTGCCGATCGGCGTGCGGGCTCCGGCGACGATATACGAACCAGGCATGGTGCTCCTCCAAGGCTGCGGGCATGTGGTGCCAGCGTACCGAGCGTCTCGATGGTCGCTGTTCCAGTAGCGCACCGTAGTTACCTCTGAGTAACCTCGGCGAATGCAGCAGATCCTCGAAGCGATTCAGGCCGGTGCGAGTGGTGACGAACTGGGGGCGTTGCCGTTACCCGAGAGCTACCGGGCGGCATATGTCCATCGTGACGATGTCGCCATGTTCGAGGGGGTTGCCTCGAAAGACAAAGACCCTCGCCAGTCGATCCGCATTGGTCAGGTCGCCACGCCCGAGTTGGCTCCCGACGAGGCGTATGTGGCGGTGATGGCGTCGTCGATCAACTTCAACACGGTGTGGACGTCGATCTTCGAACCGCTCTCGACGTTTGGTTTCCTCGACCGGCTGGGCCGCGAGAGCATCTGGGGCAAGCGCCACGCGTTGCCGTATCACGTGGTCGGTTCCGACGCGTCGGGCGTGGTGCTACAGGTTGGCTCTGCGGTGCGTAATTGGCGGCCGGGCGACAAGGTGACGATCCACTGCAACTATGTCGACGATCAGGATCAGAGCTCGCACGACGACTCGATGCTCGGGGCCAACCAACGCATCTGGGGGTTCGAGACGAACTTCGGTGGGCTGGCCGACTTGACCATCGTCAAGGCGAATCAGCTGATGCCCAAGCCCACCCATCTCACGTGGGAAGAGTCGGCGGTCAACGCGTTGTGCAACTCGACCAGCTACCGCATGCTGGTCAGCGACAACGGGGCGCGGATGAAGCAGGGCGATTCGGTGCTCGTGTGGGGGGCGACCGGCGGCATCGGCGGCTACGCGGTCCAGTACGTGCTCAACGGCGGCGGCACCCCGATCGGGGTGGTCTCGTCACCCGAGAAGGCCGCGCTGCTCAACGAACTCGGCGTCGAAGCGGTGATCGATCGACGGGCCGAGGACTACCGTTTCTGGGCCGACGAGTTCCATCAGGACGAGACGGAATGGCGACGATTCGGCAAGAAGATCCGCTCGATGATCGGCGACGACGTCGACATCGTCTTCGAACATCCGGGCCGCCAGACCATGGGCGCGTCGGTGTTCGTTTGCAAGCGCGGCGGCACGGTGGTCACGTGCGCGGCGACCGCTGGCTACATGGTCGAGTTCGACAACCGCCACTTCTGGATGAAGTTGAAGAACCTGAAGGCCTCGCACTTCGCCAACTACGCCGAGGCGTGGAAGGCCAACCAGCTGATCGACGCCGGTCGCATCCAGCCGCTGTTGTCCGCCGTGTACCCCCTGGAAGGTGTCGGCGAGGCCGCCCGCAAGATCCACCGCAACGAACACGAAGGCAAGCTCGGCATTCTCTGCTTGGCCCCCGAAGAGGGCATGGGCATCGACGACCCCGAGAAGCGTGATCGCATTGGCGAAGACCGCATCACCATCTTCCACCGCCACGGCGGATAGCCCGCGAGCGGCGCAGCGGTGGGGGGCCAGGTACTCGGACACACCCGTGGTGTAGGAAGAGTGGCATGTCACTTGACGTGCGCATCGGTGCTGATGGCACCCCCCGTTGTTGGTGGCCGGGCGAATTGCCCGACTACATCGCGTACCACGATCACGAATGGGGCCGGCCGGTCGCCAACGATCACCGGCTGTTCGAGAAGCTGGTGCTCGAAGGGTTCCAGTCGGGCTTGTCGTGGCTGACCATCCTGCGTAAGCGTGAAAACTTCCGCGCCGCGTTCGCGAACTTCGACCCGGTCGTGGTCGCCGGGTTCGGTGATGACGACGTCGCCCGGTTGCTTGGCGACGCCGGCATCGTGCGCCACCGAGGCAAGATCGAGTCGGCGATCAACAACGCGCGGGCCTGTTGTCAGCTGGTCGAACGGGAGGGCTCACTCGCCGCATACATCTGGCGCTTCGAACCGACGGCGGTCGAGCGCGACCCGCGGCCCGAGTACACCGGCGTGATTCCGTCGATCACGGCAACGTCGACGACAATCTCGAAGGACCTGAAGAAACGCGGCTGGCGATTCGTCGGGCCAACGACTGTCTACGCCTTCATGCAGGCATTGGGCCTGGTCAACGATCATCTCGAAGGTTGCGCCGCCCGTTCGGAGTGCGCCGCCGCCCGCGCCTCGTTCACCCGACCCGGTTCGTAACCCTGCTCCACGAGGCGATTCTCGTGAGGTTGTGCCCGGTATGAGCGGGCACAGCCTCACACAAGTCGAGTCTGCAAGGCCCGGATCACGGGACCGCGGTGAGGCGCAGGGCGTTGGCGACTTCGAGCAGCACAGCCTCCGGAACGTTGCCGGTGACTCGCACGACGACGTTGAAGTCGCCGTCGTGCCACTCGATGCCTCGGAGGTATTCCGTGGCATCGGTGTTGCCCCACGAGTCGATTCGCTGGCTGGAGTTGTCCAGCAGTTTGGTCGCCCAGGTGTAAATCTTGCGCCCGTCGACGTTCACGGTCTCCGTATCGAACGGCAGGGCGTCGTTGAAACGGTCGGCAGAGGTCCCAGTCGAAGCGCTGACGTTGATTCGTGAACCATCGGCAAGGGTGTAGTCGGCCATCCGACTCCACCACAGTTCCCCGTTGCCATATGCCGAGGGGCCGGCGTCGATCAGCCCCAATGAAGGATCCGCGATCGCGACCGACCGCTCGTCAACGGAGACCAAGCCACCGTTGACGAGCTCGGACAGTTGGACGTCGGAAAGCCCCCTAGCCTGGATCCACATAGCTGGGCGCACGTCGCTCGCCGAGATGATTTCGGCAATAACGGCCCCACCAGCTGCCCCGGCGGCGCGACGCTCGCGCAGCCCGGTGTCGGGTTGGTCGAGGGATGAATCCTTGAAGTCCTCGACCGAGTCGTCACCGAATGGCAGACCGCCCGTGTACCGGTTGATCACGAGAACCCGATCATCGCTGTGATCGGCCGCAACGAACACCTGCCTCTGCCATCCCATGTTCGAGCCGGAACTCTGCAGTTCGGGCCCACGGGCGACGATCGAACCGGGCAAGTCAAGGGTGAACCGCGGGACGCCACCATCCAGGTTGCCGAGTGCGAGCACTGCGGTCGTGGGTATGGGCGGCGTTCCGACGCTCTCGCCGCGATCACTTGGAGCACGAGTGAGCACGACCGCGGCAAGGGTCGCCGCGGCGATTCCGACGATTCCGACGACTCCGGCGGTCGCGACCCACCGGCGTCGCGGAGGGTGCAAGTCGGTGAGCGGGACGACGACGGTGTCGAGGTCAGGAACTTCCAACGGTAGCGACGCGGCCGATGGGGCGGTGAGTTCGTCGAGGGATTCCCGCAGGCGGGCGATGATGGCATCATCGGTCATCACGATTCGATCTCCTTGCGAAGGTTGGCGAGGCCGCGATGGATGAGGGTCCGCACCGTGGTCGGACGACAATCGAGGGCTTCGGCGATTTCCGCTTCCGGCCAGTCGGCCCAGTAGCGCATCACCACCGCGGCCCGTTGGCGATACGGCAGTCGACCGAGCGCGTCGAGCCTCTCGTTGGCGGCCGGCGACGTCGACGCTTCGGCCACCCCGAGGCGTTCTGTTCGTAGCCGGTCGCGGTGATTCGTGCGATGCCACGAGGCGCAGGCGTGGGCGACGGTCATCCGTAAATACCCGCCGGGATTGTCGAGGCGGTACAGGCGTTGGCCGACGCGGAGCAGGGCATCTTGCGCGAGTTCCTCACCAATGGCCCGGCTGCCGACGAGCGCGGTCGCCCAGCGGACCGCGTCGGCGTGGTGGGCCTGGTAGAAACTCTCGAAGTCCTGCACCCCGGCGACTCCCCTGGCTGGTCGGGCGATGGTTGACATACTCGTCTGACGCCACCGACCCGCGAGGTCGTTGCACCGATCTTGCGTTTCAGTCAGCCCCAGCCGACCAGGCACGATAGGGAGATGCTGTTGACCGAGATCGACCACGTTGCCATTGCCGTCCGCGACCTCGAGGCGGCGATTGACTACTACCAACGGGCGTTCGGGGCGACGGTCGACCATCGCGAGATCGTCGAGCGCGATGGGGTCGAGGAAGCGTTGTTGAAGGTGGCCGAGAGCTATGTACAACTGCTCACCCCGACCCACGACGGGTCGCCGGTCGCCAAGGCGATCGAGAAGCGCGGCGAGGGCCTTCACCACATCGGCTACCGGGTCGCCGACTGCGCCGAGGCACTGGCCGCAATGATTGCCGCGGGGGCCACGCCGATCGATCGTGCACCACGCCCCGGGTCCAGAGGAACCACCGTGGCGTTCATTCACCCGAAGGGGAGCTTCGGCACACTGATCGAACTCGTCCAGGAGTAGTAGTTCTCGACTGATCGGACGCGCTACGTGAGAAACTCCTAGCCAACGGTCGAAAAGGGGAATAGCCTACGGAGTAGTCCGTTATGCCTACCTTGCCGCCTCCCGCCTACCAGCTCGCCCACACGCTGATGCGAGCCTCGTGGAAGGTGCGCAAGCCGAGGTCGCTTGGAGTACGGGTCATTGCCACCTTCGAGGGGCAAGTCATCCTGGTGCGACATCACTACGGCGATCGTCGTTGGATGCTTCCGGGCGGGGGCATCAAGCGCCGCGAATCGATCCACGAATGCCTGCGCCGGGAACTTTGCGAGGAAACCGGGCTCGATCTCGGCGAGTTGGCAAACGACGCCAAAATCGCGGGGGTTTTTGAGTCGACCGCCGAACACAAGCACGACGTCGTGATCGTCCCCCGCCTGGAACTGCTCAGCGAACCGACCCTCGTGGCCAGTCACGAGATCGCCGAAGTTCTGCTGGCCCCCCTCGACGATCTGCCCGACGACCTCAGCCCCTGCACCCGGGCCCTGCTGACAGCCAACGCCGAGAACGCCTTCCCGATCGGTCACTGGGGCCGCTGACCTCCCCGGGCCGTGTGCCCCGATGGCCGCGGCTCCTGAATCCGTCGGGCCACGGCGAGCCTCGACCGCTATCCTGTTGAGCGGAACGGTGGCAGAGTGGCCAAATGCATCCGCCTTGAAAGCGGAAGGGTGTCACAGCCCCGGGGGTTCAAATCCCTCCCGTTCCGCCAATGTGATGTCGCGAGACATCGGCAAGACCCGAACCCTTATTGGGGTTCGGGTTTCTTGTTTTTTTGGGGCCCGTAGGGGCGTGATGGTCCGCCGCGTTTGGCGCCGGTGCCGTGGTAGCGGAGGTGGGGGTTGATGGTGAGGCGGCGGATGAGTTCGCCGGTGGCGGCGTGGATGACGCGGATGTCGTAGCCGTGGATGAGCATGATGATGGGGGTCCGGTTGAGGGGTTGGCCGAGGCCGATGTGGTGAAGATTGCCGTCGACGCGAAGTGTTACCGACCCGGCGTTGACTTTGTCGTGGCGGACACGGAACTCGCGGTCGGGGCTGGTTCCGTCGGGGACTGCTTTGGGTCGTGTCTGGTACGCGACCGCTGGTGTCGAGCGGTTCGGGAGGGACCGGTGGGGGCGCTGCTGGTTGTAGATCTCGACGAAGGTGTCGAGTTGAGCCTGGAGCTCGGCGAGGGTGTGGGCGCGGGGTTGGGCGGTCAGCCAGCGTTTCATGGTTTGTTGGAACCGTTCGACTTTGCCGCATGTGGTTGGGTGGTTTGGTCGGGAGTTCTTCTGGCGGACCTTCAGCTGGGCGAGCAACGTTTCGAGGGCGTTGCGTGAGCTGCGGCCGCCGTGGGCGAAGCGGGTGGTGAACACCATGCCGTTGTCCGTCAACGTGGAGAACGGGATGCCATATCGCCTGGTAGCAGCCTTGAACGTGGTCACGACGATCGGGCCGGTGACTGGTTGATGAGCGGTGACAGTGAGGGCGTAGCGGGCGTGGTCGTCGAGCCAGGTGAGGATCTCGGTGTCGGTGCCGTTGGCGAGGGTCCAGTGGGTGAAGTCGGCCTGCCAGGTCTCGTTGGGTTGCTCGGCTTGGAATCGGATGTAGGACGATTTTGGCTTCTTCTTGGGTTCTGGGGTGATCAGGTTGGCGGCCCTGATGGTGCGGTAGATCGTCGCCCGGGACACGGTGATGCGGTGGTGATGCTCAAGGTGCCAGCGGATCGTGTCCGCGCCGGCGTCGAGTCCATCGGCGACGAGCTGTCGGCGGAGTTCGAGGATCAATTCGACGGTCGGTGACGGGGTCGCCTGGGGTCGTGTGAGCGGTCGGCGTGGAGTTCCCCCCGAATTCCGGAGACGCTGCTCGTAGCTATGCTGTCTTGGAATTTGACCGGTACACCATGTCGGCCTGAACTGGTGTCAGATACCCGATGGTTGAATGCCGGCGACGCTTATTATACCATGTCTCGATCCACGTGAACAACCCGTTATGCAACTGATCAACAGATACCCACGTGTATCTGTCAACAAGCTCTCGTTTAATTGTTGCAAAGAATGACTCGGCCCCGGCATTGTCATAACACGTAGCCCGTCGACCCATCGATTGGCGAATACCAAACGAACGACACAGTCGACCGTACTCATCTGATGTGTATTGACTGCCACGATCCGAATGAAAGATCACGCCGCGCCGGATGCTTCCTCGCCGGGCAACCGCCCGGCGAAGGGCGAGTCCGATCAGTTCGGTTCGCATATGATCGGCGAACGCCCACCCGATCACCTCCTTCGTCGACGCGTCGATCACGGTCGCCAGATACCAGAACGCCCCCGCGATCCAGATGTAGATGATATCGCCGTACCACACCGTGTCCGGGGCGGCCGGCTGGAACTCGCGTTGCACCAGATC
>JANNNL010000063.1:0-6103 GCA_031398525.1 Actinomycetes bacterium
CGCCACGTCGACTGGATGCGCGCGCTCCTGCTCGATCACCTCGACCTGCGCGACATCACGTTCTTCGGGCAGGACTGGGGCGGGCTCGTCGGCCTGCGAATCGTGGCCGCGGCACCTGATCGATTCGCCCGCGTCGTCATTGGCAACACCGGTATGCCCAACGGCTTCCAGAAACCATCGAAGGCCTTTCTGGCGTGGCAGCACTACTCCCAGACTGTCGAGAACTTTCATGTTGGCGGCATCACCAACGGAGGATGTGCCCGCACACTGAGCGACGCCGAGATCGCCGCGTACGACGCGCCGTTCCCCGACGACTCGTACAAGGCCGGGGCACGGATCTTTCCCACGCTGGTGCCGACGTCGACCGACGACCCGGCGGCCGCCGACAACCTGGCGGCCTGGGAGATCCTCGAACGATTCGACCGCCCGTTCCTGTGCGCATTCAGTGACGGCGATCCGGTGACGGCTGGCGGCGACCGCCCGTTTCGCGAGCGGGTGCCCGGTGCGGCCGGCCAGCCGCACACCACCATCGTCGGTGCCGGCCACTTCCTGCAAGAGGACGGCCCAGCAGAACTGGCCGCATTGATCAACACCTTCATCTCCTCCACTCGCTGAGAAGGGCCCAACCGATGGCGATTCAACACAACTACGGGCAGGTGAACCGGGAGTACGCGATGCGCCTGGCCACCACGGCACCCACTCATGATGGCCCGATCCTGATGGTCAACCTGATGAGGTACCACGAACGCGCCCACTACGCCGACGGCGACGACCGCGGAATCTCGGGCAAAGAGGCCGACGACCGCTACTCGCCCATCGAGGTCCTGCACGACATCGGAGCGACGGTCGTGCTCTTCGGCGACGTCGAGACACAACTGTTCGGCCAGCCCACGTGGGAACGCATCGGCTGCGTCGAGTATCCGACCCGGCGGTCGTTCATCGAGATGCAGTCCCGTCGCGACTTCCAGGAGAAGCACGAGCACAAGGCCGCCGGCATGGCCGAGACCATCGTGTTGGGCTGCGTCCCCATCACGCTGCCTGCACTCGCCGACGAACTGGCCGCGATCGACTGGGCTGACATCGAACACCCGCCCACCCCCAACGACGGACCAATCGTGGTCATGCACGTGATCCGGTTCTCCGACGATGTCGGTGAGCAGGGAATGGACGGGTACCACGACGCCGCATTCCGTGTCGCGGCTCGCCACGGGGCCCGCATCGGTGGCTGGTACAACGTGGAAGGCACCATCATCGGTGACGGTCGGATGTGGGATCAGGTTCGCTTCAACCTGTTCCCATCCAAAGCCGCATTCCGTGCTGTGGTCGCCGATCCCGACCGCCAGGCAGCCCAGCGGGAACACCGCGAACGGGCCATTGCCGACACCTACGCGTTGATCGTGCGAACAATGATTAATCGTCTTCCAGGTGCCCGTTGATGGGCGTCACCGTCACCCTGCTCGGCACCGGTAACCCGATCCCCGACCCACAGCGCGCCGGGCCGTCGACGTTGGTCACCGCCGGGAACACCAGGCTGCTCATCGACGCCGGACGGGGCGTGATGATGCGCCTGATGGGCGCCGGCGTACTCCCCGGCATGCTCGACGCCGTGCTCCTCACCCACCTGCACAGCGACCACATCACCGATCTCAACGATGTCATCACCACCAACTGGGTGATGTCGCCGCAACCGCGCACGCTGCACATCTACGGCCCGCGCCAGACCCAGGTAGTGGTGGACGGAATCATGGCGATGCTCGCCCCCGACATCAGCTATCGCCTCGCCCACCACCGCGACCTCAACTGGACGCCGCAGGTCGAAGTCCACGAACTCCTCGACGCCTGCGAACTGACGATCGGAGACGCATCGATCATCGTCCGCGCCACCGATCACCGCCCGGTCGAACCCACCGTCGGCTACCGGATCACCCACGACGGCAGAAGCGCGGTGATCGCCGGTGACACCGTGCCATGCGCCGGGCTCGATGAACTGTGCGCCAACGCCCATCTGTACGTGCAGACCGTCATCCGCGACGACATCGTGAGAATGGTCCCGAACGCCAGGTTCCAAGACATCATCGACTATCACTCATCGATGACCCAGGCCGGCGAAACGGCCGCCCGTTGCAACGTACGAACCCTGGTCGCCACCCACTTCGTCCCTGCGCTCGGCCCAGGCCAACACGACGCCTGGCGGGAACAAGCCGCCGCCCACTTCGCCGGTGAGATCATCCTCGCCGACGATCTCACCACCGTCGAAGCCTGAGTCGCCGTGCCATCGCCAACCAGATGCACAGCGGTCGATCGCCTCGGCAGGGCTGCAGCGCTCAGCGTGTCCCTGGCCGTATTCGTCGCTGGCTGCAGCTCAGAGCCCTCGACGACCGCCGTCTCGGAGGCCAGCGGGAACACCGTCGAAATCGCCGGGTCGAGATCGCCAGTCTCCGGCCCTGACCAATCTTCCCAGGCGCCCGCGGCCGATGCGCCCGCGGGTCAGTCCGGGGAACCGACGTCGACATCGACGACCGCCGACACCATCGCCCCGAACAGCGATCCGGTGCAGGTCGAGACGACTGTCGCCGAGCCTCCGGCAAGATCCCTAGCCGGCCAGTTTGGTGTGCGCTATTGCGAGGTCCTCGGCCTCACCCTGGCGCCAGACGAGACGATCGCAGAGGTCTGGGGTACGCAGGGGCTCAACGACTGTCCGGCTGATCGGTTCGCCGCGCTCGACCCGGCGGAGTTGACCGCCGCACTCGGCGTGACCGCGGCGCTGATCAACGGACCGCGCCATTGGGTGCTCGATCGGATCGTGGCCAACAATTTGGCTGGCTCCGGCGAGATTCGCCCGCTGGGCGGGATCGACATGCGATCGATCGCCTTCGTCGAACTCGGCGCAGGCCTGCCCACCCGTGAGCCGCTGACCGAGCGATCCGTACGCCGCGACACCGAATTCGTGTTCGATGCCGGTCGCGAAGTGTACGAACTCACCGACCCAGATGGATCCATCTACATCATGCAGTCCTACAGCCTGCAGATCGAGCCGTCGCTGACCGTGGCCGATCTCGCCGGCCTCGGCACGCGACTCCAGCTTCCCGACGGATGGACCTTCGCCGCCCGAGTGCTCGATGGCGAACTCGTCGTCGAGGACATCGACGGGGAAGCCGTCGTCATCCAGGACGAATTGCAGAACTCGTACCAGTTGCGGCTCCGCGGATGATCCCAATGTTCGCGTGGAGCTCGCCTACCTAGTCCCGTTCGAGCCCGATTTCGAACGCGATCTTCAGCGAACCCGCACGCTGAACCCCGACGCCTGAGCATGACCGCACGTACCAGACGGGTCGAACTCCTCCCTGTCGATGCCGGGATGGCCTCGGCCCCGCACTCCTGGACGCATGTCATCGCAACCAGCAACCGCTCGTGTCGGCGCTCGCCGACCGCCCCGCGTCGAACCCCGCCGCGCGCTTTCAATAGCCATGTTCATCGTCCTGAGCTGCCTCGCCGTCCCCGGGCCCGCCGAAGCCGCCGCCAACTTCACCGGTGAGATCATCCTCGCCGACGACCTCACCACCGTCGACACCTGAATCGTCGTTCAGCGGTCCTGCGCTGTCCACGCGCTGAGGACCGCGGGTTGTGATCACGCCGGGGCGAGTGCCGCGAGGTCGGCCTTCCTCTTCACCATTGCTTCCACGAAGGGTCGGGCGTCTTCCCGGAGCGGTTGACCAGCCGTACGCCCGATGAGGTCGCCGCAGCGGACAGGCCAGAGGTCTGCCCGCACCGTTTGATCACCGCACATTGCTTACGTCGAGGGCACTTCCGCGGCGGGTTCGGTGAGGCCCCAGCCGATGACTCGGGTGGGGTGGATGCGGATGATCTCGCGACTGAAGTAGGGGGTGGGTGGTTCGATGTCTTGGAGGCGAACGCAACGGGCTGATCTTCAGCACCCGCGACTCCGGCAACCAACGTCGCTACGCTCGCGACACGCTCCGGCGCGTCGCGTTCATCCGGGGTCACAACGAGTTGGCATCCCGCTCGCCGACATCCGCACAGCCCTCGACCGACTCCCCCGGCAACGCACCCCGAACGCCGACGACTGGGCCGAACTCGCCGAACAATGGCGGATCCGCCTCGACGAAGGAATCGACCAACTCACCCGTCTCCGCGACGACCTCACCAACTGCATCGGCTGCGGCTGCCTCTCACTCACCACCTGCCACCTCACCAACCGCTACGACGCTATGTCGAGCGAAGGACCCGGCGCACGCCGCCTCCTCCCCGGCACCCCACGCCCCACACCTCCAGCACCTGCCGGCGCGACCGAAAGCTGAAGTTCCACGTGTACGAACGGCCACCTCCGTGGCTAGCGCATCGCGACCTGTTCTGTCTGGCCGCCACCCTGTGCTGCGGCGAGCCTTGGCTGGTCGAGCCGGAACCGTAAGCGGCCGGCGGATCCGCCGCCTCCACCCGATGAACTTCAGATCGTTCGTGACGGCAACCCGTCCCACAGTCGTTGGACAGACGCACCCAGTCCGTGGATGTTCCAAGGAGAATGTTCAAGCACCTCACTGAAGCCGCTCGTACCTCTCGGCGATCCGCTGTCAATCGAGCGAGTTGACACTGGCATCGGCCCCGACGAGCAGGCTCGTTCCAGGTTCGGTCGCTGCTCGGCCCGGTGACCGAGCAGCGGTCGGCGAACGCCTCGCAGCACTGCTCACGGCCACGCAGAGTTCTCGAGTGTTCGCGGCACGAATGCCACCGATTGACATACGAATATGGGCATTACCTGGGACTATCCCCGCCGGATGCCACGTCCGGCGCTCTCGGCCAGGCACCGGATCGCGGCCTTCGTAGATCACCGCGTAGTAGCGGTCTCCTCGCTGTCGCACATATCCCTTCATGATGTCCTCCTTCAACCCGCGGTCCCGACCATAGAAACCCGGAGGAACAATCGGTAGACGACACGCCCAAATGTCCCATGCCGGGGGAAGAACGATCTGGAATCAGAACACCGGACAGGCGCCCTGGCCGGAGCAGCGCGTCCGTATGACCGCACCCACAGTCACATCGGTCGCCGGTTCATTTCTGGTGGACCTCGATGGTTTGAACGAACCGTTCGACGGTGCCGAGTTCCGCCTCCGCAGCGATTCGGCGGTCAGCGTCTCGACGGAACACGTCGGCGGTCTTGGTGAGCACGAGCTTGTGCGGGCTGCCCTCCCGCCGAGTCTGGTCAGTGACGGGGAGTTCGGTTTCGTCGATGCGTCGGTGGATGTGCTCGCGCCTCGGTTTGGCCATCGGCCACACGTGCTGCTTGCGGAGAGGGTCGGTGAGGAACGTGGCGAGTTCGCCGCAGTCCTCGCAGCACCCGGCCTGGTGGAACCCGGTGATCGTCCAGTCACCATCGCGGCGTTGCGGACGGGCCAGCTCGCTGCGCAAGTTGTCCGCGGCGTGCCGAGCAATCAGCTCGAGGCCGATCGATTCGGCCGGCGCGAGTCGCGTCGCTGCCGACGTGGCGGCGAGCAGCAGCGGCGTCAGATCATCGCTGGACGTACAGACGGTGTCGAGGATCTCTTGGCGAATGCCGTTGGCTGCGGTCAGAGAGGTCGCGTGGAAGACGGCGAGTAGCGGTGCGCCGAGCGAGACGAGCGCCGCTCGCCGTGCCGAAGGTTGGGTGATGTCGTGCGACGCTTGGATCGTGCGCCGGAGCCAGGACCAGATCACAGTTGTCATGGCGTGGGCTGCGCCGGTTCGCACCTCAGCCTGTGCGTCACCTTCGAGCAAACGAGCGCAGAACGCGTCAATGTCCGCCGCCCAGGCGATGCGTGTCGGCAGGTCCTGTCGATGGCCGAAGCTGTGTTCGCGCATCCACGTGGCGAGCCGTTCGTCGAACCACGACTGCCCGTAGCGTTCGGCGATTGTCAGCAGACTTGGCGCGTCGTTTGGCGTGAACGCTTCCAGCGCGAATGGGGCAAGCAAGCTCGCGGCAAGTTCGCCATCGCCCAGATCGGCTGCAAGCATCAATGTTTGCGGGAGGACAGTTCGCTGATCGTTCCCGCGAACACCCTCGGGCCAAAATCGCAGCAGCACTCGGACCATGTCGGCCCGGCGAGCCAGC
>JANNNL010000069.1:0-7024 GCA_031398525.1 Actinomycetes bacterium
TGGACGACATTCTTTCCGGCCGCCGCCATTGCGAGTCTGGTGATCGCCGTGAGCTTGATCGCCGACTCGGTGCAATCGGTGATGGACGCATCATGACCACGACCGTTGATTCCCAGAAGTCAACCGCAGCAGCCCTCGCCGTTGAGGACCTCGAGGTTGCCTACACCGTTCGTGGTTTCGATCGGTCCGTGTTGCGCGGCGTGTCGTTCCGCATCGCGCCGGGTGAGGCCTACGGGCTGGTGGGGGAGTCGGGCTGCGGCAAGTCGACGGCCGCCTTCGCCGCGATGAAGTACCTACCGCGCAACGGCAAGATCGTCAGCGGCCGAGTGTTGGTGGGCGACAGCGACGTCACCCAGATGAGCGAAGCGGCGATCCAGCGCTTCCGCACGACCGAGGCCTCGATGGTGTATCAAGACCCTGGTTCGGCGTTGAACCCGTCGGTGCGGGTCGGCCGTCAGATCATCGAATCCTTCACCTTGCTCGGCGAATCCAAGACCGAGGCGGCGAAGTCGGCGCTCGCCGCGCTCCAACGGGTCCGGATCGCCGACCCGACGAGCGTGATGGACCGCTATCCGTTCCAGTTATCCGGCGGAATGCAGCAACGTGTGGTCATCGCCATGGCGTTGGCGTGCAACCCGAAACTGCTGGTGCTCGATGAGCCGACGACCGGTCTCGATGCGACGGTCGAGGCCGAGGTGCTCGACTTGGTGCGCACGCTGCGCTCCGAGAGTGATGCGGCCGTGTTGTTCATCGCCCACAACCTTGGCGTTATCCGCTCGATGTGTGACCGGGTCGGTGTGATGTATGCCGGCAAGATCGTCGAGGAAGGCCCCAGCCAGCAAGTCTTCGACGACCCGCAGCATCCGTACACCGTTGGTTTGTTGCGCTCGATTCCCCGTCACGGGATTCGCAAGACCGAGCGGGCCCTGGCCACGATTCCCGGTATCTTGCCGTTGATTGGCAGCGACCTGCCGACGTGCGTTTTCGTCGACCGTTGCCCGCTCGCCAGCGACCTGTGCCGTACCGTGGAACCCCCGATCGTCCCGATTGGCGACAACGGCGATCGGTTCACCCGTTGTCACCATTTCGACCAGATCGACCAGTTGGCCGAGACTGCGGCGGCTCCCGACATCACGATGCTGGTGCCGTCGGAGTCGGGGGCCGATGTACTGGAACTATCGCATGTCTCCAAGACGTTCCGGCAGCGGGGCAAGGCAATTCCCGCCCTGGTTGACGTCGATCTTGATTTGGGCGTGGGCGAAACGCTCGGCATCGTCGGTGAGTCCGGTTCGGGTAAGACCACCCTGGCCAAGACGATGCTTGGGATCGAGACGCTCGACTCGGGTGGCACGGTGTCGCTCGACGGACACGCGCTCAGCGGGGCGACCGCTCAGCGTTCGTCCTCCGATAAACGGTCGATGCAGATGGTCTTCCAGAACCCGGATTCGGCGCTCAACCGCAGCTGGTCGGTGCGGCGGATTTTGACCCGTTGCGTCACCAAACTCACCGGCGTCAAGGGGGCCGAGGCCAACGCACGGGTCGAGCAACTCGCCGAGCAGCTTCGCCTCACCCCGCGGCACCTCGACCTGAAGCCGCGGCAGCTCTCGGGCGGTTTGAAGCAGCGCGTGGCAATCGCCCGGGCGTTTGCGGGTGACCCTCGGATCGTTGTCTGCGACGAGCCGACCAGCGCGCTCGACGTATCGGTGCAGGCAGCAATTCTCAACCTGCTCGCCGATCTGCAGACCGAGCAGCAAACGAGCTATGTGTTCATCACCCACGACATGGGTGTTGTTCGCTATCTCGCCGACCGGATTGCGGTGATGTACCTCGGTCGGATCCAAGAGATCGGGCCGACCGACGACGTGTTCAAGGGCCCTCACCACCCCTACACCGAGGCCCTGTTGTCGTCGGTGCCGAGCGTCGATGGTGAGACCAAGGTGCGAATACGCCTCGATGGCGAGATTCCGTCGCCGGCGAACCCGCCTTCCGGCTGTGTGTTCCACCCCCGCTGCCCGCGGGCCATCGACGGGATATGCAGCACCACCGAGCCACCGTTGGCCGAGGTATCACCAGGCCACTCGATGCGCTGCCACATCCCCATCGAAGAACTGCGCCAACTCCAGGGCCTGTGAGTCACACGACGGGGGTCGAAGGAAGCGAACCGCCGCGCTCGCGCGAGCGGCTCCCGGACGAGATCGCCGAGACCGGTACCCGCCTCGACCTTCGTGGTGAGATGAGCTACGGCGACTACCTCGACCTCGACCGGCTGCTCAGGGCGCAGCACCCACTGTCGCCAGACCACAACGAGATGCTGTTCATCATCCAGCACCAGACCAGCGAGTTGTGGATGAAGCTCATGCTCCACGAATTGCGTGCCGCGGTCGAGCACATCGCCGCCGATCAAACACCGGCGGCGTTCAAGATGTTGGCCCGGGTGTCGCGGATCATGGAGCAGTTGGTGCACGCGTGGGATGTGTTGGCGACGATGACCCCAACCGAGTACGGCGCGATCCGGCCGTACTTGGCGCACAGCAGTGGGTTTCAGAGCTGGCAGTACCGATGCATTGAATTCAGTCTCGGCAATAAGCACGCTGCGATGCTCGAGCCTCATGAGCATCGTCCAGACGTCCTGGCCGATGTCACGACCGCATGGCTAGCACCATCACTGTACGACCAGGCCGTGCGCCTCCTGGCTCGACGCGGGCTTGACCTCCCAGCCACCCTGGTCGAGCGGGACTGGTCGGTCAGCCACGTCGCCAGTTCCGACGTTGAGCGGGCGTGGATCGAGGTCTACCGCGACCCCGAGCGGTACTGGGACCTCTATCAGTTGGCCGAGGAACTCGTCGATCTTGAGGACGCGTTCCGCCAGTGGCGGTTCCGGCATCTGACGACGGTCGAGCGGATCATCGGCAACAAGCGGGGCACCGGCGGAACGAGCGGGGTCGGTTACCTACGCCACATGCTCGATGTGGTCTTGTTCCCCGAGCTATGGACCTTGCGAAGCGAACTCTGAATCCGTGACCGGCTACTGCAGCTTGGCGGGGAAGCCTGGGGCCCGCAGGTCGGTTCCCAACGCGTCCTCCAACAGCTTGACCACCTGGGTCGACCAGGCGCCGCCGCCGTAGGTGGCCTTGGCCCGCACAAAAATCTGCTCGACCAGTCCGGCGATCTCCAACGGCACGCCGAACTCGCGGCCGAAAGTGGTGGCGAAGCCGAGGTCTTTCAACGCCAGGTCCATCGTGAAGCCGATGTCGTAGCTGCCATTGAGCACAAGTTGGCTCTCGGTTTCGTGGACAAAGCTGTTGCCGGACGAGTTGACGATCGCCTCGAACGACTTGGCCAGGTCGAGGCCGCCCCGCTTGGCGAGCATCAACGCCTCTCCGGCGGCGACCAGATGGACGAAGGCGAGCATGTTGGTGATCACCTTGATCACCGCCGCGCTGCCGAGGGGCCCCATGTACAGCACCGGGCTGCCGATGGCACCGAGCACCGCCCGATGTTGCTCGAACAACGCCTCGTCGCCGCCGACCAACACCGTGATGTCGCCGGCCGCCGCCTTATGGACGCCCCCCGTCACGGGCGCCTCGAGCATGTGGGCCCCTCGCTCGGCGCAGAGGGCTGACAGCCGGAACAGTTCGGCGCGATCGCTCGTCGAGTTGTCGATCCATGTCGATCCGGGCGCAAGGCCACTGAGCACACCGAGCTCGCCCAGCAGGACGGCGTTGACCGCTGCCGGCGACGGCAGGCACGTGAACACGACACTTGACGCAGCAGCGACTGCACCGGGGGAGTCGGCCCACACGGCGCCCCGAGCCTCCAGATCGACCGCCAATCCTCGATCGAGATCGTGGATTGTCAGGTGATGCCCGGCCCGTAGCAGGCTTCCTGCGAGGTGCACCCCAAGGTTGCCGAGTCCGATGTAACCAACGTGTTCTGTCATGGCCCCAGTCTCGGCTGTCACGAGACCGTCTGCACCACGCGGGGCTATCGATGATGTACTTGCGCCTGGACCTGCCTCAGTTCCGTGTAGCGGTGGTCATCCCCACGGTGGTCCACACCCCGCTGCCGCCCTTGGACTCAATGATGTACCTGACTTCCGCCACGTCGGTGTTGATCGGGTCGAAGACAATCGGGAACGTGTGCAGATCGTCGTCGTTCACGCAATGTTCGGGGCCGGGCGTCGTGTCGATCACTCCTCCCCAGTGGTAGTAGTACTTCGCCCGGACTCGTCCGCACAGATCGTCGGCGTTGTTCATGTAGAGCGTTCCGCTGAACACGGGACGGGTGTCGGACCATCGGCCCGGCACGGTCCAGTTGACGGTGGCTGGCTCGGCGGCAGTGCCGGCGACGAACGCGCCCGAGCCAAGGTCGAACTCGGCGCGACTGATCGAGACCTCATCGATGTCGATCGTCGGGCCGTAGGTCACGGTCTCGCTATCCACGTTGCCCCAGGTGCCGTTGATGGCAAGAGTTTGCAGCGTGACCTTCACCTCGGTCACGCCCCCACCGCCGCGGAGTTCGAACGGACGGGCGATGTGGCCGTCGCGGTAGGCGCATTCCTCGTCGGAGAACACCTCATCGACCTGGTTGTCCCATCCGTCGTAGGAGACCAACCGCACCCGAGCACAGCTGCTGGCGACGTCGTCGAAGTGGATCGATCCCCGCAGCCACGGGATCACGAAACCTGTGTGATCCCACTCGACGGTGGCTGACTCGGTCGGCGCGCCCGCTGCGAAGCCTCCGCCGCCGATGTCGAACCCGTTGGCTTCGATCACAAGATCGTCGACTTCAGTAACCGTCGTGGCAACCTGCACCATCCCAGGAAGATCGACCGTGCCCGGCAACGGCTCTTGCCCTGGAGTGGGTCCGGCGGTGGCCGGCACGCCGGTCACCGCGAACGCTGTGACGATCACGAGGGCGGCGACCATGGTCTTGGTCGGACAAGTGGTGAGCTGTTTCACAGGACTCTCCTTGACGATGCCAACGCCTGTTTGCGTTGTAGGCCCATCTACGCCCGAACGGCGCGATTGGTTCGCCAGAGCACGGCTTCGGACGCGCTTGCAATCGTTCTGGATGCGGCCGACGATTTTGGTATCCACGCCGATGTTCGGGACTCTGTATCAGCAAGGAGGTTGTGATGCCACGATCGAAGCCAGCCAAGACCGAGGCGGCCGCGCTGCCGCTGTCATATTGCACATTGCGGGAATCAGTAGTACCGGTGTTGCCGGCGGGGCTGTCGCCGGACCGAGCGAGAGCGATCATCCTTGGTCGCAACAAGTGGGCGAACGGAACGACACTGCGTTACTACTTCTTCGACCGGCCCGGTGATACGAGCGATCTGCAGTTCTCCGACGGCTCGACCCGTTCGGTCACCTGGGTTGGTAACGATGCCAACCGCAAAGTGGTGCGTGAGTCGTTCGCGGCGTGGAAGAAGGTCGGCATCGGCCTGAGCTTCGTCGAGGTCAACGACCGGAATCAGTCCGACATTCGGATTGGGTTCCAACCGGGTGCCGGGTCGTGGTCATACGTCGGCAAGGACGTTCGGGGTCAGCCGGTCGGCGAGCGCACCATGAACTTCGGCTGGGACCTCACCGAGAACGCGTATGGGCGCACGACCGCGCTCCACGAGATCGGGCACACGCTCGGGATGCCCCATGAGCATCAGAATCCGTTTGCTGGGATCGTGTGGGACGAACCTGCCGTGTACGCCTACTTCGGTGGTCCGCCGAACAATTGGGATCGGAACACCACGTTTCACAATCTGCTGCGCAAGCTGTCGCCGAACGAAGTCCAAGGATCGGTTTGGGACCCGAACTCGATCATGGAGTACAGCCTCCCCGCTGGTCTGATCCAGCAGCCCGTTGCGTTTCAGGGTGGGGTGCGCCCACCAGGGACGCTGTCGGCTCTGGACAAGCAGTTCATCGTGAGCTGGTACCCGCCGATTCGCGCCCAGTTGCCGACGTTGGATCCGTTCGTGTCGGTGCCGAGCAACCTGGCCCCCGCTCAGCAGGTCAACTTCCTCGTCGAGCCGCCGACCACCCGAACGTACTCGATTGCGACATTCGGCGCGGCCGACACCGTGCTGACCGTGTTCGAGGACACCGGCGGGTCGTCGACGTTCCTCAAGGGCGACGACGACAGCGGCGAGGAACGCAATGCCCAACTCCAGATCCCGCTCGTCGCCGGTCGTCGCTACATCGTTCGTGTTCGGCTCTACAGCGCATGGCGCAGCGGCCAGTTCGCCGTCATGTACTGGTAGATCCACCGTCCTGCCTTCAGCTGGCCAGGCGGGTGATCACGTGTCGGGAGGCCATGAGATCGAGGTGGGCTCCGCCGCCGGACTTGAACAGGGTGATGTCATCGTCGTTGGTGCGACCGGGGTGATCGCCGCGGCAGAGGCCGAATAGGTCGGCCTCGACGTCACTGCGAGAGCGGAGACCCGCCGCGATCGGTTGGCAGAGGTCGCCACAGGCGTCGATGTTGAACCGGGCCGAGTCGACGAACAAGCGGGCGCATCGGGCAGTGTCGTCATCGGACTCGCGCATCTCGGGGGTGTAGCCGCCGACCAGGTCGAGATGGGTGCCGGGCCGCAACCGAGCCCCGTGGATCAGCGGAACCGTCGCGGCCGTGGCGCACGAGATGACATCGGCCTGCTCCACTGCGGCGTCGAGATCGTCGACGACGGTGACGTTGTCGCCGAGCATCGGGTTGGCGGCCATCTCCTCAGCCCGGTGACGCGAGCGGTTCCACACCAGCACCCGGTTGATCGAGGGCCGCACCGCTCGGTGGCCCATCGCCAGGTATGGGGCGAGGCCACCGGCACCGACCATGAGCAGGGTGGATGCGTCGTCACGGGCGAGGTACGACGCTCCGAGCGCGGAGTCGGCCGCGGTCTTCCAGTAGGTCAGCTCGGTGCCGTCGATCAGGGCCATCGGCGAGCCATCGGTACCCGAAAAGACGGTGATGATGCACTGCACGCTGGGGAGTGACGGGGTGCGATTGAGGTTGCCGGGGAAGATCGTGC
>JANNNL010000096.1:0-8949 GCA_031398525.1 Actinomycetes bacterium
CTCCTCCCAGCGCTATCTCTCTGATCGAGGTGGTGGTGGCTCCGCTGTTGTGAAGCGACACCGCCATCGATCCGACGGCGCCGTCGGGGATCGCGCCGAAGTCCGCTGCCGCGGGCAATGGGGCCACGATGGCGGCGATGACCTGCCATCCGTGGAAGTCGGTGTTGTCGGCCGGGGCCTGTTTGTTGTGTTGCCCGCGGGCGCATGGCTCGGCCAGGCAACCATCGGGGTCGACCGGGTTGGTGATGGTGATCGTCATCTCGTTGGGTACGTAGGGATTCGAAGTCCGCAGCGGGGTGGGTGACGCAGGGGATCCGGCTTCGATGCGGGCCGTGAGGATGTATTGCGCAGCGGCGCCCGGCTGCAGGGTGCCAACCAATTCGAACGGAGCCCGGTGGGTCAGCGGGTCGATCGGGCCGATGACGAAGTCGGTGATGTCGGGACTATTGCCGGGCGAGGTGCTGGGCACTGCGGGCAGGATTGTCGTATTTGGCGGAACTTCGATGAACCCGGCGATTCCCGTGAGGGAAGTCGTCCCCTCGTTGGATACCTGCAACGCCCCCGACGGAGTGTCGCCGATCGCACACCCATGATGTCGGGCGTCCGCCGTGCGGAAGCAGTTGCCGGGGGTGCTCGGCCAGATCCATGACAAGCGCGTGGCGACGTCAACCTGGTTCGCAGGAACCGGTGCCGCAGGGATCGGGTACTCTCCGGGCCAATCCGGAAGGAGGCCGACGTCGAGGGTGGCCCCGAGTGTTCCATCAACAGTCGCGGTGATGAACTGATTGATCACTTCGAAGTCGTTGTCGGTTCCTGTGCCGGCCGGGCAGTTGAGATCGTCGCACTGTGATCGGTACCAGCCGGTCGAGACCCGCACCTTATGTTCTTTGTTGGCAACGTTCATGGTCCAGCGTCCGTCGACGTCGGTGACAACCGCCGG
This sequence comes from Actinomycetes bacterium, assembly GCA_031398525.1. Taxonomy (GTDB): domain Bacteria; phylum Actinomycetota; class Acidimicrobiia; order Acidimicrobiales; family Ilumatobacteraceae; genus JANMJD01. The sequence continues at coordinate 941 of JANNNL010000096.1, forward strand.
GCCGAAGGCGTTGACCACTACGCCGGGAATCCCCACTTCACCGGTGTCGCGGACGCCGTTGTTGTTGAGATCATGGAACACCGTGCCCGACAGAACGCCTGCGATGGCCGACGAGGATGCAGAGTATGGCAACAGGGCCGCACCAGTCAGCGCGACAAAAGCCAGCAACCGGCGGGCCATCTGCGCACGTGAGGTGATTGTCAAACCGGGTGAATGCATGGCTCCGTCGATCGTTGCTTCGCCTGAAAACGAGTGTCTGGAAGGATTCTACCTCACTCAAAATGTCCTTTCAACGCGGACCGTGGTCCGCGGGGCTCATTCGGGTGGGGCATAGCATCGGTATTGAAATGGACAACATCGACTCGTATGCCCAACGCAAGTGTGCTCTTTGCGGAACTGAACTTGAACCGCACGATGATTCCTGCTCGTCGTGCGGCGCCGGCATCCTGCCTCCGCCGGCGGCAACAGAGAAGAGGTACGCCGTTCCCCATGTGGACGACGACGACGCACCGTCGAGGTGGCCAATCATTCTCAGTGTGCTCGGTATCGTTGGCGCGTTGATCGTGATCGGATTGGCCGTGCGGCCGTTCTTCGACAATCGCAACGACACGATCGCCATCGTCAAGGATCCCGACACGTCGCCCAGCACCCTTGCCCCCATCGTCGAGACCACGCTGGTGGTCGTTCCTGACACCACACGGGCGGTGACCGTGCCCGCCGCGGCTGTCGCTCCGCCGGGTCCGGTGGTGCCGGCGCTCGTCGATGCGTCATGTACTGCACGGGGCTCGACCGACTCGCAGGGCAACCCGATCAGCTTCCGCCCTGAGAACACGATCGATGGTGATCTGACCACCACATGGCGATGTGAAGGGGACGCGGCGGGCCAGACGATCAACTATGCGCTTGCGGTGCCGGCCAATGTCGTGCAGGTGGGCATGGTTCCGGGATACTCGAAGATCGACGAGTTCAACGGAGACGACCGGTTCGTCGAAAACCGCCGGGTGACGAGCGCGGTCTGGCATTGCATCGATGTGGCGGGGGTTGAAGTGGCGACGGCGGCTCAGACCCTGGCTGACGCCCCCGAGATGCAATCGCTCGACGTGGCCGGATTTGCCGCATGTCAGGTGGTCAGGTTGGAAGTGACCGGAGCGACGCCGCCCGGTCGTCGAGACTTCACGGCGATCTCGGAGATCAACGTCATCGCCGCCTGACTATCGGATAGTCGGATCAAAAAGTTGAGTAAGGTCGACTCACGTTTTCTGAGGTGTGAGTTGCGACGTCGTTGGGCTGTCCCTAGACTTGCCTGTACTACACGCAACTTCGCGCCAGGAGAACCCTCACACCATGGCTAAAGCAGTCGGCATCGACCTCGGTACCACCAACTCGGTCGTCGCATTCCTCGAAGGTGGCGACCCCACCGTCATCCCCAACTCCGAGGGCAGTCGTACGACGCCGTCGGTCGTTGCCTTCTCGAAGGCCGGCGAGGTGCTCGTCGGCGAGGTCGCCAAGCGTCAGGCGATCACCAACCCCGACCGCACCTTCCGCTCCATCAAGCGCCATATCGGTACGGCTTGGAAGAGCGACGATGTCGACGGCAAGAAGTACACCCCGCAGGAGATCTCGGCCCGCACGCTGATGAAGCTCAAGCGCGACGCCGAGGCGTACCTGGGCGACACGGTCACCCAGGCCGTCATCACGGTGCCCGCCTACTTCGACGACGCCCAGCGCACCGCCACCAAAGAAGCCGGTCAGATCGCCGGTCTCGAGGTGCTGCGCATCATCAACGAGCCGACTGCGGCTGCGCTGGCGTATGGCCTCGAGAAGGGCGCAGACGACGAGACCGTCCTGGTGTTCGACCTTGGCGGCGGCACGTTTGACGTGTCGGTGCTGGAAATCGGCGAGGGCGTGTTCGAGGTCAAGTCGACCCATGGCGACACTCACCTCGGTGGCGACGACTGGGATGACCGGATCATCAAATGGCTGGTCACTGAATTCAAGTCGGCTCACGGTGTCGATCTCGGCGCCGACAAGATGGCTACCCAACGCCTGAAGGAAGCCGCCGAGAAGGCCAAAATCGAGCTGTCCCAGGTGCAACAGACGCAGATCAACCTGCCGTTTATCACTGCCACCGCCGACGGTCCCTTGCACCTCGACCAGTCGCTGACCCGGGCCAAGTTCCAGGAGATGACGGCCGATCTGCTCGAGCGCTGCAAGCTCCCCTTCGAGCAGGCGATCAAGGACGCCGGCCTGACCAAGGGCCAGATTCAGCACGTCATTCTGGTCGGTGGCTCCACCCGTATGCCCGCCGTTACCGAGTTGGTGTTCGAGATGACCGGCCGCGAGCCGAACAAATCGGTCAACCCCGACGAGGTCGTTGCCATCGGCGCGGCCGTACAGGCCGGCGTGTTGCGGGGCGAAGTCAAAGACGTGCTCCTCCTCGACGTCACCCCGCTGTCACTCGGCATCGAGACCAAGGGTGGCGTGATGACCAAGCTCATCGAGCGCAACACGACCATCCCGACCCGCCGCACCGAGGTGTTCACCACCGCCGACGACATGCAACCCTCGGTTGAGATCCACGTACTCCAGGGCGAGCGCGAGATGGCCTCGTACAACAAGACCCTCGGCAAGTTCCAGCTCGTCGACCTGCCGCCCGCTCCCCGTGGTGTACCCCAGATCGAGGTCACCTTCGACATCGATGCCAATGGCATCGTGCACGTGTCGGCCAAGGATCGGGCAACCTCGAAAGAGCAGTCGATGATGATTTCGGGCCAGTCGACGCTCAACAAGGACGATATCGAGCGGATGGTCAAAGATGCCGAGGCTCACGCCGAGGAAGACCGCCAGCGCCGCGCCGAGGCCGAAATCCGCAACAACGCCGACTCGCTGCTCTACCAGACCGAAAAAGTACTCAAGGACCAAGGCGACAAGGTCTCCGAAGATGAGCGCGCGGCCGTCGAGGTTCCGCTGGCCGACCTCCGCAAGGCCCTTGACGGCACCGACTACGACGCGATCAAGCAGGCCACCGATTCCCTCGCGACGGCCAGCCAGACGTTCAGTCAGAAGCTCTACGAGAATGCCGCCCGCGACGCGAACGCTGCTGGCACCTCGGCCTCGGGTCAGAGCGGCGCCGGATCGGTTGACGACGCTGAAATCGTCGACGCCGAAATCGTCGACGAGGCCTGATTCTCATGGACGCCGACATGGTTGACGAGGAGGAGGCCGAGGCCTCCGACCTCGCCAAGCCGCCGCATGAAGCCGCCGATGATGTCGTGATCGACGATGACATCGACGACGATGCCCGCGCCAGCGAGGTCGAGGATCTGACCGCCGAGATGCCTGCGCCCGAGATCATCGAAGTCGATCCGATCTCCGAGGCGCAAGCCGAACGCGATCAGTTCAAGGACATCGCCCTGCGTTTACAGGCCGACTTCGACAACTACCGCAAGCGGATGGCCGTCCAACAGACCAACGAGGTCGATCGGGCGACGGGCAAAATGGCCGAGTCGTTGTTGCCGGTTCTCGACGCAGCCGAGAACGCGTTCTTGCAGCACCCGGCCGAGGTCGAACCGCTGTTCAACCTGTTGCTCGGTGAGTTGCGCAAGCAGGGTCTCGAGTCGATGAACCTGCTCGAGCAGCAGTTCGATCCGGCGCTCGCCGAGGCCGTGTTGCACGAGGAGGGCGACGGCGGCGAGCCGATCGTCAGCGAGGTACTGCGCAGCGGATACACCTGGAAAGGCCGCGTCCTGCGCGCCGCCATGGTCAAGGTTCGCGGCTAGCGGAGCGAAGCGAAACCGATGACCGCACAGCGGGAATGGTTCGAGAAGGACTACTACAAGGTCTTGGGCGTGGCGGAAACCGCCGCGCCCAAGGAGATCACCAAGGCGTACCGCAAGCTGGCGCGGGAAAATCACCCCGATGCCAAGCCCGGTGACGACGCGGCCGAGGAGCGATTCAAGGACATCTCCGCGGCCTACGACGTGCTCAACGATGAGACCAAGCGGGCCGAATATGACGAAGTCCGCCGAATGGGCCCGATGCAGCGCGGTGGTGGCGGTCCGGGCGGCTTCACCTTCAACCCCGGTGAAGCCGGACTCGGTGATCTCCTCGGCGGCCTGTTCGGCGGCGGTGCCGCCGGTCGTGGCGGTCGGCGGGGTGGAGCGTCGGGAGTTGGCCCGCAGCGCGGCGCCGATGTTGAGGCGACGTTGACGTTGTCGTTCGAAGACGCCGCCCATGGCCTGGAGACATCGCTCCATCTCACTTCCGACGCCCAATGCACGACGTGCGAGGGTTCGGGGGCGCGGCCGGGCACGACACCTCGGGTCTGCGGCTTGTGCGGTGGACGTGGTGTCGTGGACGACAACCAGGGTTTCTTCTCGCTGTCGTCGCCATGTCGGGGCTGTCAAGGCTCGGGTCGGGTCATCGAATATGCATGTGGAACATGTCGCGGCACCGGCATCGAACAACGGCCCCGCGAGGTCAAGGTGCGTATCCCGGCCGGGGTCGCCAGCGGCCAGAAGATTCGGCTGAAGGGTCGCGGTGCTCCTGGTCGCGCCGGTGGTCCCGCCGGTGATCTGCTTGTCGAATGCAACGTCACGGCGCATCAGCGATTCGGCCGTGATGGTCTGAACTTGACCATCAGAGTGCCGGTGACCTTCGCCGAGTTGGCACTGGGCGGCGAGATCCCGGTGCCGACGCTGATCGGCACGCCAGTGACGCTGCGGCTGAAGCCGGGCACCGCATCGGGCTCGCGGCATCGGGTTCGGGGCAAGGGCATCGAGTCGGCCAAGGCGACCGGTGATTTGATCGTGACAGTCGAGGTTGTCGTGCCCACTACGCTCAGCCCCGAGGAACAAGCGGCGATCGAAGCATTCGCCCGCACGACCACCACCCCGAACCGCTAGGCGAGAGGACACGACATGCACATGACCCCGTCCGAACGGGCCCTCTATGTCATCTCCGTCGCCGCCGAACTGTCGGGCATGCATCCGCAGACGTTGCGAATCTACGAACGCAAGGGTCTGCTCGAGCCCTCGCGCACCCAAGGTGGCAGCCGTCGCTATTCCGACGCCGACATCGCCCGCTTGTCGCGGATTGCCGAGTTGGCCGGCGAGGGAATGAACCTGTCGGGGATTCGCCGGGTGATGGAGTTGGAGACCGACAACGAGCGGCTGCGCAACGAACTCGACCAGGCCCGACAATTGGCCGGTGCGGCGATTGCCGAGCTTGAGCGGCGCGCGCCGCGGCGAGATCTCGTTCCATTGCGGCAGTCGGTCGCGGTGTTCGGGCACGTGCCCGACATCCTTCGCCCCGAGGGCTAACGCCTTTTCGTTTCGAGCAGCCGTGTTTCCGCTCCCCGTTGCTTGGCACGAACTCGACTTCACGACCGCCGACTCCACCGATCCGGACCTGGGTGGAATGGGCCGATCTCACCGATGCGTGTGGGGTCCCGGTCGTCGCGGGTTTCATCGCCGGTGCGGCGATCGAGCGATGCCACACCGGTCGTTCAGACGCTGCTATTACCGTGGTGGCGCCCGACGCATTCGCCAGGTTCGTCGCCGCACAGTGAAGCGGGCTCAGGCCGGCGGGGCAGTTCCCCCGGCCGCGGCGCGCAACGTGTCGCGGTTGTATGTCGCTGCGGGGGACGGTTCGGCTCGGTAGATCACGTCGTTTGGCGCGGCCGACACGGTGAGCACCCGGGTGCCGTCGGGCGTGACCTGTTCGATCCACGGTGACGACCCGGTGCCCCAACCGATCACCGTGGTCTCGTCGGCGAGTCGGCGGACGCTGCCGAGCGTGCCTGACTTGAGGGTGTCGGCGCGGTGACTCCACACCAGCGTGGCGGTCCCTGCCACCGGGTCGATTGAGTACTCCACCGCTCGTGACACTGCATCGATCGCGCCGAGGTGATTGTCGTGGATCGTGACGTTGCCGTTGGGCAGCATGCGACCGTCGTGCGGCCCGCGTGGCCCGCCCCGAGCGTCGCCGACGAGCGTCAACGCCTTGCCCTCGCTCTGGGCGTTGCCGCCGAGCTTCCAGACCACGGCCCCGCTGGTTCGGTCGATGCGGAACACGGAGTTGGTGTGGCGGGCGGTGACGATCAGGTCCCCATTGGACAGGGCATCGACGGCGTTGATGTGGGTCAAGTCGAGCCCGAACACGCCGCCACCGAGTGGGAAACAAATCGGCAGCAACGTCTCGGCCGCCAAGATGTGATCCGCGCTCTTCCACCGCCAGACCTCAATGCCGTGCGGGTCGAGCTCGACGATGTCGCTGTCGACCATCACGTTGGTCGTCCGCTTCACTCCCGTCGGGTCGGTACACGGCAACTTGGTTGCCACCGGCAAATCGCGACGCGGATACGTCACGACCAGGCGATTTCCGGTGGTGAGCGTGAGGAGTTCGTGCCAGTCGATCGCTTCTCCGGGAATCTCGAGAGTGCCGGTGAGGTCGCCTGCCAACGACCGGAACTCATACCCGAGTGGCGGGACCTCGGTGGGGAAGCCGCCTCCGGTCCACTGCCGCCAGGCAAGACCGCCACCGGCTTCCCACAGGCCGATCACCGGGTATGGCGTACGTTTGTACCAGACCGGAACGCCATACTCGTCGAGAATGAAGGCGAACGGGGTCGGGGCCGCAGTGGTGGCGCGGAACCATCCAGGGGTGGGCGACTTACCAACTCCGACAAGCGGCGGGAAGTCGTGAGGCAGGCAGCGTAGATAGGTGTGCTGCGTTCCGCCGGGGTAGGTGACGTCGATGGTGGCGACGTCGTCGGGGCGCATCGTCAGCGTCTGCGTCAACCGTGACGACCCCGAGCCCTGATTGATGGACACGATGCCCCCCGGTGCGGCAACGACCTCGATGGTGACCGGTCCTCCACCCACCGGGCAGTGCACGCTGTGGTCAGGTTGCCCGGGCAACGGCTCGCGATCGAGCTTCGGGGTGGTGGCCAGCAACCGTAGGGCTGAGTTCTGCCCGAACACCGTCTGGCCATCGACGATCAGATCGGTGGGTGCCGACGAATACACGCAGACGTCACCGATCGTCCCCGTTCCGGGCGGCGTCGTCGTGGCTGGATCGACCGACAGGCTCACGGTCACCAGGGCCGATTCCGGCTGGCCGACACGAAAGTTGACCGCCGAGGTCGTCGGAATGGTTGCTCCACACGGGAACACGGTGAGGTAGCCGGGGGCCTTGGCGTTGACGGCGATTACTTCGAGTTGTGCGGCCGTCGCCCCGATCGGGACGGTGGTGAGCACGTTGAGTCGGCGCACGTCGCCGGCCAACATCTGGCCGCTGAATCCGCCGATGCCGTTGCGGGAGTCGACGATTCGGCGAGTGGAGAATTCGCGCACCGTGCTGGCGCGGATTGCCGTCGGGAGCGCGTTGTCGTCGTCAGGTCCGAACCAGCCGGTGACGTCGACGATCAAATCCGCAGACTGTTCCGTGAAGACGCACAAGGCTCCGCCGGCGTCGAGGCCGATCATCGCCGGGGCTCCGCGGTCGAATCCAGCCAACGTGTTCACCGTCGACGTGGGCGGCGGCGTACCGCAGGGGTACGCCGTTGCATAGGTTGGGGTTGCGGCCCCGGTGACGGTGAGGTTGATGGCGACCGCCGTTGCCGTCGCGGGAATCGAGAGTCCGGTACCGGCGATCGGCACCCGCACGATGGTCCCGGCGAGAGGGCGGCCGGGGGCGAGCCCCGCGGGACGGGGTGCGCTACGGGTGTCGAGTACTCGGGAGGGAGCGATCTCGTGCAACGGACTACCGGATGGTGCGTACCAGCCGATGAGGTCGACGATCACGTCGGTCAGTCCGTCGGCGTAGATACATGCTCGTTTGGTGGCGTCGAGCGGCACGATCGCCATACCTGGCACGGGGTCGCCCTTGCGAGGATTGAGATGGGAGATCTCCGGGCGCGGCCCGCCACAACGAAACGCCGTGATGAACGTCGTGGCCTTGGTTCGATCAGACGTGATCGTCAGCACTACCGCGGTGGCGTCCGCGGG
>JANNNL010000159.1:0-5809 GCA_031398525.1 Actinomycetes bacterium
CTGCAGATGTCGCCGCTGATCCCGCCGACCCCCGGCCACGAACGCGACACCTCGTTCCTCCGCCACGAGTTCCTCTTCGAGCGAGTCGTCGACAGCTCCAGCGCCGGGTCGGAAAACTGAACAGGGCCCGAGCCGTGAGGCCCGGACCCTGTCGGTTACTTCAGGTGGCTCTCAGAGCCAGGTGAGAATCACACGCCCCACAGGGTGGCGAACTGCGCCTCGTAGCCGTCCGGGCCCGGCCAGCCGTCGGCACCGGCCGCAACGACCTTCTCGGCAGTGGCCTTGTCGGCGACGATGAACGTCGGCAACTTGGCGTTGTCGCGCTCCTCGGGGTTGTCCATGCCGAGCGACGCCCGAGCGAACGCGTCGACCATCAGCCAGCCGGCGTACGGCTTCGGGTTCACGGTCCATGCCGAGTGGGTACCCTCGACAACACCGGTGAAGCCGAGCGCGGTCGCCGCGTCAACACCGATGTTCTTGACCTGGTCGGTCAAGCCCGCGGCCTCGATGGCCTCCAGCACGCCGGCCGGCAAGTCACCGAAGGCATAGTGGATGTAGCTGATCGACGGATCGGCCTGCAGCTTCGACACGACGGCGGCCGGGATCTCGCCGGCGATCAACTGATCGATGGTGACATTGAGCTCGGTGACTTTGCAGGCCGAGCAGTTCGTCTTGTATGCATCCTTGGCTCCCTCGGCCTCGGCGACGAGCACCGGGAAGTCGGGGATGTTGACGATCAGGGTGTTAGCGGTGCCGTTGGAATCGGCGATCGCCCAGTTCGAGACGATGGCGCCGTTGAAGAACACTCCGGTGTCGTCACCACACTGGATCAGGATGTTGGCTTCCGGGTCGGGGCGATCGGTCGAGTAGCACGAGCCGAAGCCGATGCCTGCCTCCTTGGCGGCGTCGATCTGGCCCTGGATCGTCGCAGCCGGCGTACCGGTGATGGCGATGAAGTCGACCTTGGCGTCGATGGCCTGCTGGAACGCTTCCTGCGGGGTGAAGCTGCCAACGTTGATCGTCTTGAGGTCCCAACCGAGAGCCTTGGTGGCGGCCTCGAAGCCCGGGGTGATCGCCAGGCACGACGGCAGCTCGCACTGCAGCCAGGCAACCGTCTTCTTCTCGGGCTTGCCGGTCAACGGAATCGTCGGGCCGATCTTGGCGGGCGGTGCCTCCAGCGACGAAATGATGTCCTTGGCGGCTTGCACGCCAGCAGCGTCGCCTGCTGCTTCGGTGACGGCGGGCTCGGCTGCTTCGGTGACGGCGGGCTCTGCCGCGGCTTCGGTCACTGCCGGTTCTGCTGCGTCGGCTTCGGTGACGGCGGGCTCTGCCTCGGCGGCTGCTGCCGTTGTCGCAGCCGGTTCTGCCGTGCTGCTGCTGCCGCACGCGGCTGCAAGGAGGGCCAGCGGCACAATCGCCGCGGCCAGGGTTGACTTCTTCATCTAGGACTCCCCCTATTGGTACCGTCCGCCCGGAATCGGGCAGTTACTTGTATGAGGGTTAACATACTCGGCGGGGCGCTGCAGTACCAGAACGAGGTGCCATAGCGACGATCATTGGGGCCAGGGGGACGCGTGGATACGCCGTTGTTGACGATTGAGCATCTGTCGAAGATCTTTCCGGGCCAGGTCGCGCTCGACGACGTCGACCTCGTCGTGCGCGCTGGAACCACCCATGCACTCGTCGGGCAGAACGGCTCGGGGAAGTCCACCCTGATCAAAATTCTGGCGGGCTATCACCAGCCGACCGGCGAACCGGTGGCCACCTTGCTTGGCGCCGAGTTCCCGTTGGGTGACGGTCGGGCGGCCGAGGCCGCCGGCATCCGGTTTGTTCATCAAGACCTCGGTCTCGTCGACATGCTCAGCTCGGTCGAGAACATCGCCATGGGTTCGGGGTTTCTTACCCGCCGGGGTCGGATCAACTGGAAGGCCGAGACCGCTCGGGCCCGAGATGACTTGGCAGCGATCGGCTTCGATGACTTCGAAGTCACCATGCCGGTCGGCATGCTCGCCCCATCGCAGCGAACCGCCGTCGCGCTGGCCCGCGCGCTGCGGGGTTGGGAAGACGGAGCCAGCCTGCTGGTGCTTGATGAGCCGACGGCGTCGCTTCCCGATGACGATGTGCAGCGACTGTTCGACGCAGTGCGGCGGCTCAAGGCTCGCGGCGTGGCCATTCTCTATGTCTCGCACCACCTCGACGAGGTGTTCGCCATTGCCGACGAAGTGACCATCCTGCGTGACGGCCAACGGGTGACAACCCAGCCGATTGGAGATGTCGATAAGTCTGGCCTAATCGAGTTGATGATTGGTCACAAACTGGTCACCAAACGATCAGGAGCGTTTGATCCCGCGGGGGCCCCACTGCTGCGGGCCGTCAACCTTGCCGGCGGAAATGTCCGCAATATCTCAGTCACGGTGCTGGCCGGCGAGGTGGTCGGAGTGGCCGGCATCACCGGCTCGGGACGCGAACACCTGGTGCCGTTGATCACCGGGCAGATTCCGTCGATCGACGGCGATCTCGAGATCAACGGGCGTGACATCGGTCCGTACGCCCCGCGCCAGATGATCGATTCCGGCGGGGCGTTCGTCACCGCTGACCGCGCCCGGTTGGGCAATCTTCCGATGATGTCGGTCACCGCGAACACGACCATCTGCGATGTCAAGCGCAACGCAAAGCGCCGTCGGTTGCTGCATCCCAGAGAGCGAGTCGAAGCGAAAGAGTGGATCGAGCGCTTGGGGACCAAAACGTCAGCCGCCGAAGCTCCGATCTCGACGCTGAGTGGCGGCAACCAGCAAAAGGTGCTCTTTGCTCGGGGTTTGCGGCTCGTGCCGCAGGTGATCGTGCTCGATGAGCCCACCCGCGGCATTGACGTTGGGGCCAAGGAAGAGATCCACTCGATCATCGATAACGCCGCCGCCAGCGGATCAGCCGTGCTCGTGGCATCGACCGACACCGACGAATTGGTGCGGGTTTCGCATCGGGTCATCGTCCTTCGCCAAGGCCGAATCGCTGCTGAACTTGTCGGTGCCGAGGTCACCTCGACCAACATCGAACGCGCTCAACTTCAATCCGATCACAATTCGCAGGATGGACTCCGATGACCAACGCCGAACTCGATGTCGACCCGCTCGCGCTGGCCCGACCCCAGGGCAGCTGGACGAGCAGATTGCGGTTCGACCGCTACAGCGCGCTCTACCTGTGGGGAGCGTTCGTTGTCTTCTTCGGTCTGACCCAGAGCGCCTACCTGAGCACCGCCAGCATCTCGTTGACCTTCGGGGAAAAGACCATCGTGTGCGTGCTGGCGCTGGCGTTCCTGGTGCCGCTCGTCACCGACACGTTCGACTTGTCGATCGGTGCCAACCTCAACCTGTCATTGGTGATTCTGTTCAAGCTGCGCAGCGAAGGCGTGTCGATGTGGATCGCCTCGTTCCTAGCGCTCGCGGCCTGTGCGACCGCAGGATTCATCAGCGGCTACGTCGTGGTCAAGCTGAAGGTCAACTCGTTCATCGCCACGCTGGCGATGAGCCAGGTGGTTACGGCGATGAGCTTGCTGATCTCGAACAATCGTCAGATCACCGACAAAATGCCCAAGTCGTTCAACAACATCGGCACCAAGCGGCCCTTGTTCAACCTGCCGATGTACTTCTACTTCATGCTCCTGCTGGCTGCGATCCTGTGGTACGTCTTTGAGCACACGCCGCTCGGTCGCTACATGTTCGCCACCGGTGGTGGGCGTGAAGCTGCTCGACTGTCGGGTGTCAACGTCGACCGGCTGACCTGGGGTTCCTTGGTCGTCTCAGCGATGATCGCCGGATTCGGCGGCTTTGTGTTTGCCTGGAAGAACAACATCTTCCAGAACTCCGCCGGGCCGGGCTTCCTGTTCCCGGCCGTGGCCGCGGTGTTCTTCGGAGCGTCGCAGCTCAAGGGGCGAGCAAACGTATGGGGCGCGCTGATCGCCGTGTTTGCTCTGGCATTTGGCATCAAGGGGCTGCAGTTGTCGTTCGGGGCCGGAACCTTCTGGATCGAGCCGCTGTTCAACGGTTTGTCCCTGCTGATCGCCGTGTCGCTGGCCAGTCGCCAGGGGATCATCAAGATCCGCAAACGCAAGGCGGTGACGGCCTAGTTCGATCAGACGTTCTGATCAGACGGCCAGCACGATCCGGGTCGACATGGCCTTGGCCGCAGCGCGCAGCTCAGATGTCGGGTACGTGCTCAGTGGGCCGCCGGGCATGCGCATCTGGTGGATGGCGATGAGGGCGTCGACCAGTGTGCGCATGGCCACCGTGGCGGTGCCGCGCCGGGCGGCCGATACGCCGTCGGTGCTACCGGCATAACCGAACGCTCGACGAACATGGAGATCGTCGAAGTCTTGGCGCCGATCTGCGGCCTGACGAGTAGCGGCAGGAGTGTGCAAGTAAACGAGTTGTGCACGTTCGGGGTGCTCATCAACCCAATCCCACACCGCGTCGATCACCCGGCTCAGCGTGTCGTGGCCAGCAGGGGCGTCGTCAGGTCGAACGACGGCGACCACCCGGTCGATGTCGTCGAGCACCAGGCCGACGGCCGCACCGTACAGATCTTCCTTACCGGCGAAGTGGTAGTAGACGGCCGCCGGAGCGACCCCCGCCACGTCGGCGACATCGGCGATCGATGTGTCGACGAAACCCCGACGGGCAAAGGTGGCGACGGCCGCGTCGACGATCTTGTCCCGCCGTGAGGGTCGGTGGGCGGGGAGCTTGGCCACGCCGTCATCTTTACCGGCAACTCTGCCGTTACCGGCAACTGAGTCGAGCGCGCCAGATGCGGGCACAATAGAACGATGAGCGGGGGAGTTGCAGCGAAACGCCGCCCGGCTCACCGCCCGTCACGACGCCAGGACATCATCGAGGCCGCCACTCGACTGTTTGCTGAAATGGCCTACGACGATGTGACCACTGGCCAGATCGCCGAGGCCGCCTCGATGACCCCGGCTGCGGTGTATTACCACTTCGCCAGCAAAGACCAGATCCTCGTCGAGTGCGTGCGTGTATTCGCCGCGGACTTCGTCGCCCTCGCTCAGCGATTGGGTGCATCGGGTGAACCGCTGACCATGTTCATCATCGAGTTGGTCGACGCGGTCCGGAATCAGCGGCGGCCGGCGAAAGTATTCTTCATCGGGTCGGCCGGCGTCAGCCTGGTCGCCGAAAACTATCGTCGAGAGGTCCGATCGGAGCTCGGCGAACTGTTCACCGAGGTTGCTCGGCGCGAACGTCCGGAGATCGCGTCAGCCGAAGCGGCGGTCATCGGCGTCGGGCTGGTCTCGTTACTGGAGGTCTCTGTGGTAGCGATGCTCGCTGCCGACGATGCATTCACCGCCATCGGGGCCCGGCGTATGTCGGGCGTCGTCGTCGCCCTCGCCCGCCGCCTCGTTGGCCCCGCCTCACCGGGTGGCCCAGGGTAGTCAGACGAGTCTGGCGAGGTCCCAGGCTTGGCGGGTGGCGAAGACCATGCGGCGGGGCGCGTAGGCGTCGCCGAGCAGGTGAACATCGGGGTGTTGGGCGCGTAGGTCGTGGTAGAGGCCATCATTGGCAACGGCGCCGCAGGCGAGCACGACCGAGTCGAACGGTCCCACCGTCCACCGGCGGTTGCTGTAGCTGTGGGCGAGAGTGACCTTCTCCCCGGCCGCTCCGATCGCCACGACCCGGGCGTTCGCCACGAGCACGACGCCTTCCTCATCGAGTCGACGGAGCATGCCGCCGACTGAATACTTGCCGACGAGGGGCGAAGGTCCGGGAGTCTGGAACGCGAGGGTGACCTGGTGGCCCAACCC
>JANNNL010000611.1:0-4648 GCA_031398525.1 Actinomycetes bacterium
GGCGTTCGACGCTGCACCGGGTCGTCAACCCGCCGCTGGTCGACGACTCCAACGAGCGATTCAGTATCGCCTTCTTCCACAACGCCAATTGGGACGCGCTGGTCACCTGTCTCGCCGAGGGCGACACCCCGAAGTATCCGCCGATCCGCGCGGGTGCCCACCTGATGGCCAAGTTCCGTGCAACCGTGATCCGACCGTGATCTGACCGGTGATCTGACCGGTGGTTTGCGCCGATCGCGTTGCCATCGATTCCCGGAGGCTCAGGCTTCGCCCGGTAGCCTGGCCCACGTGGCCGACCTGTTCTATGTTGAGACCTTGGGCTGCCCCAAGAATCAGGTCGATTCCGACAAGCTGATCGGCACCCTGCTCGCCCAGGGCATGACGGCCACCGACGATCCAGAGGGTGCCGACCTGGTGGTCGTCAATACCTGCGCATTCATCGAGGATGCCCGCAAGGAATCGATCGACACCATTCTCGCGCTCGACGATCGTCGTCCGGAGGGATCGCGGCTGGTCGTCACCGGTTGTATGGCCGAGCGCTACGGGGCCGAGTTGGCCGAGGCGCTCCCCGAGGTCGATCAGGTCGCCGGATTCGGCGTGCCCGTGTCGATGGGTCGCAAGCCCGTCGGCGGCGGGCTCGCCGTGGCCACCGAGATTCCGAGCCTCGATCTGCTCAACCTCCCCCGTCCGAAAAGCACCTCACCATGGGCGTATGTGAAAATCGCCGAGGGCTGCGACCGGTCGTGCGGGTTCTGCGCAATCCCGTCGTTTCGAGGCCCGCAGCGCAGCCGCGATGTCGCCTCGATCCTCGCCGAGGTTGATCAGCTCGCGGCTCGCGAGATCGTGCTGGTCGCCCAAGACCTGGCGTCCTACGGCAAAGATCGGCCCGGCGAATTGGGTGCCGGCTCGATCGTTCCACTGGTCAAGGCCGTTGCCGCCGCAGTTGATCGCGTGCGGTTGCTGTATCTCTACCCATCGGATCTGACCGACGACCTGATCCAGGTGATCGTCGATTCGGGCGTGCCGTACTTCGACCTGTCGTTACAACACGTCTCCAAGCCATTGCTGCGCCGCATGCGCCGCTGGGGCGACGGCGACCGATTCCTGCGCCGTATCGCCGACATTCGGGCGCTTGCCCCCGAGGCGGCGTTCCGCAGTAACTTCATCGTCGGCTACCCGGGCGAGACCGAGGCCGACCACGATCAACTGGTCGCTTTTGTTCAGGAGGCTCAGCTCGATTGGTGCGGGTTCTTCTCGTACTCACCCGAGGAAGGCACCTATGCCTTCGATCTCGATGGCTCGGTCCCTGCCAACCTGATGAATGAGCGCCTCGCGGAATTGCGCGAGATGCAAGACAACATCACCGCGTCGCGACGCGACGACCTGATCGGCACCACCCAAACGGTACTCGTCGACGAACCCGGCGTCGCGCGCAGCCACCGTGAGGCTCCCGAAATCGACGGCATCGTGCAGGTGCCCGAATCATTGGTCGTGGGTTCGCTGGTCGAGGTATCTATTGTCGATGCCATGGGCCCCGACCTGGTCGCACAGCCGATCTCCGGGAAGTAGTAGTCATGCCCGTCGACCCGACCGCCATTGCGACGTGGGCGAATGCCGTCACTGTTGCCCGGGTCATGGTCTCCCCGTTGCTGTTCGTGATCATCCCCAAGGGAGTGACGGGGTCGTGGGTGGCGCTCGCGTTGTGGTTCGTGTTGTGCTCAACCGACGGCATCGACGGCTACCTCGCCCGTCGCCACGGAACCACGTATTACGGCGCATTCCTCGACCCGCTCGCCGACAAGATTCTGATTCTCGGGGCGATGTTTACCCTGGTCAGCCGGGAAGTCTTCTGGATTGTGCCCGTCGTCGTCATCGCCGCGCGCGAAGTGGGGATCAGCCTGTTCCGGGTGTTCAAGGGGGCCAAAGGGGTGAGCGTGCCGGCTACCAAAATGGCCAAGGCGAAGACGGTGGCCCAGCAGTTCGCCGTGGGTTTCGCCCTGTGCCCGCCGACTGCGGTCGACGCGACGTGGCTGTGGAAGGGCCTGCTGTGGCTGGCCGTCGCGTTGGCGTTGATCAGCGGCACGCAGTACATCACGACCTCACGACGATTGAAAGCGAAACTCGCCCATGCGGTGTGATGTGGTAGCCGTCGGCACCGAACTCCTCCTCGGCCAGATCATCGACACCAACTCCTCGTGGATCGGCGAGACCCTCGCTGCGTCGGGGATTGATTCGCTCGTCCAGGTGAAGGTCGGCGACAACCTCGCTCGCATCGTCCACCTGTTGCGTCGCACCCTCGACGACGCCGACGCGGTGATCGTCTGCGGCGGTCTTGGACCGACCCACGACGACATTACCCGCGAGGCAATTGCCGAGGTGATGGGGGTTGGGCTGCACCACGACGAGGATGTCGCCCAGGTGATCCGCCAGATGTTCGAGGCACGCGGCCGGCGGATGTCCGAGAACAATCTGCGGCAGGCCCAAGTACCCGATGGGGCGACGATCATCCCCCAGACCCGCGGGACTGCGCCCGGCCTGATCTGCCCGGTCACCGTGGGCGGCGTCGACAAGGTGATCTACGCCGTCGTCGGCGTGCCCCATGAGATGGTCGACATGGTGCAGCGGGCCGTTCTGCCCGATCTGCTGACCCGCAGCGGCGAACCGGCGACGATCGCCTCCCGCACGTTGCGGTCGTGGGGGGAGTCGGAGAGTGGACTCAACGAACGCCTCGATGGGGTCATTTCGCAGCTCGACGACCTCGGCAACCCGACGTTGGCGTTTCTCGCCAGTGGTTGGGAGGGGCTCAAGATCCGCCTCACGGCCAAGGCCGCCACGCAGACCGAGGTCGACGCATTGCTCGACACCTGGGACGCCAAGGTCCGCGACGCGGTCGGGGAGTTCGTGTTCGGGGTGAACGATCAGACGATGGAGTCGGTGGTTCTCGACGTGTTGCGGGCTCGTGGTTGGACGCTCGGGTTGGCCGAATCGGTCACCGGGGGACTGGTCGGTGCTCGACTCGTGGGTATAGCGGGGGCGAGCGATGTGTTCCGGGGGGCGATCGTGTCGTACGCCTCCGATGTGAAGTTCGACCTGCTTGGCGTGCCGGAGGGTCCGGTCGTGTCGGAAGCCGCCGCGATCGCTATGGCCGAGGGGGCCCGCCGCGTGCTCGGCTCCGACATCGGTCTGGCCCTCACCGGGGTCGCCGGGCCCACAGAGCAGGACGGCATGCCGGTCGGCACGCTGTGCGTCGGTGTCGCCGGGATGCCTGGCGGTTCGATCGCGACAACGGTGCGGCTGCCGGGCCAGCGCGAGCAGATGCGCCAGTTCTCGGTCATCTCCTCGCTCGACTTCCTCCGCCGGCGTCTGTAGGCCCGGTGCCTCAGCGCTCGTCGGGGTCGGTGACCATGGCGATGTAGAGGCGCTCGACCTTCTTGCGGGCCCACGGCGTCTTGCGGAGGAACTTGAGGCTGGAGCTGACGCTCGGATCGTCGATGAAACAGCGAATGTTGATGCGATATCCGAGTTCCTCCCAGCCATAGTGGGCGACGAGTTTGGTGACCACGGCTTCGAGGGTGACGCCGTGGAGCGGATCGGCCGCTGATGCGGTGCTCACGAGATCAGGCCAGCTCAAGCAGTATGTCGACGAGTTCGCCGGGTCGGTTCTGCGGAATCATGTGGTTGGTGTCGACCTCGCGGTATCGCCACGCGGGGTCGTTGCGCACCCGTTCGGCAACGTCCCAGAATTGGTTCGGCCCGTCATCGCGTCGTGGATCGTCAAGGGCCTTGATGTACGTGCGGCCGAACGAATAGCTCTCCAGCGGCTGGCCCAACGTCACCGGTTCCGAGAAGCACCGGGCCGGCTGCGGAGTCCGGCGGGGTTCGTTCCACGCCGCTTCCGTGGGGTCGTCGATGGTTCGTGGGCGCGGTGGGATCAACCATGGTGCGCCGATGGTGCCGGGGGTCGGCTGAAGATGGCCGGCGAGGTCTCCCAGCGACTGCCCGTGCGAGGGGACAAAGGCATCGAGATAGACCAGGTCTCGTACTCGGTCGGCGATGTGGCCCAGCGCGCCGGTGACGACCATGCCGCCGTACGAAAACCCGACCAGCACGATGTCGGTGAGGTCCTCGTACAGGATCTGGTTGACGACATCATCGACGTGGGTCGTCAGACCGACCTGTGGCGAAGCGAGATGGACTCGATCGCCGATTCCGGTCAGCCCGGGGGTGAAGACGTGGTGACCGGCTGCCCACAGCCCGGGTCGAACCAGCTTCCACGTGTGGGCTCCGCCCCATGCGCCATGAACGAGTACGTACGTCGACATCCGCATATTGTGCCGTTTGAAGAGTTCGTTGGAGTCATCCCGGCCCGCATACGGCTGGAACTCGGACCTGACCCCTGCGGAAACGTCTCGTTGGGCCGAGATCGTCGGCAATACTCGTCAAACAGTACCGTGGCGTACGGCGGAGTCGCAATGGCCTCGTCTGTTGCCAATGCGGCCCGAAACACAAGTCCGGCGAGGGGCGACTGCCTGGTCGCACCCGAGTGGGAGCACTGCCTGAAGGAGAGCGACGATGGTCATTGCGCGACTGACCGGCAAGGTGGCGGTGGTCACCGGTTCGACCAGGGGAATCGGTCGGGGGACGGCCA
>JANNNL010000204.1:0-6856 GCA_031398525.1 Actinomycetes bacterium
CTCCTCCAACCGCTGACCGACTGCGACCTGTCGAACGATGTGTTTGCCTTCGGCGACTCACGCGAAATCGACCTCGACCTCGGGTTCGTGCGCGCCACGCGGATCACCTATGTCGGTGAGCTGGGTTGGGAACTCCTCGTCCCGTACGACATCGCCGCCCACATCTACGACACCGTGATCGACGCCGGCGGTCGGCCCGCGGGCTATCACGCGCTCAACTCGCTACGGCTGGAGAAGGGGTATCGCAGCTGGGGCCACGACATTTCCGCTGGCGACAACCCACTTGAAGCCGGGTTGGGCTTCGCCGTCGCCTGGGACAAGCCCGGCGGCTTCATCGGGCGGGAGGCGTTGGTGGAGCAACGCCGGCACGGCGTGGCCCGACGGCTCGTCCAGTTCGCCATCACCGACCCCGAACCGCTGCTGTTGCACGGCGAGGCGGTGCTGCGCGACGGCGTGTGCGTCGGGCAACTGACCTCGGCGATGTACGGCCACACCGTCGGCTCGTCGATCGGCATGGGCTACGTCACCTCGCCGGGCCCCGACACGCCGCGTTCGTGGTTCGAGCAGGGCACGTACGAGATCGATGTTGCCGGTGTCCGCCACGGTTGCCGTGCCTCGTTGGCCCCGCTCTACGACCCGGCCTCGACTCGCCCGAAGCGCTGAACGGCGCGCCGGTGGCGCCATCGATGTCGGCCGGGGGCAACAGGTACTATTCGAGGAAGTCCCGGCTGGGTTCGAGGTGGAGTTCGTCGCCCACGTACGCGTTGGCCAGGGCGACGGCCTCGTCGATGTCGACGCCAAGGCCTGGCTCGGTCGGCACGATGACGTACCCGTTCTCCCACTGAATCGCCGTGGTGAGGACCTCGGAATGGAACCCTCCCCAAACACCGATCGATTCGAGGATCAGGAAGTTCGGCGAGCACGCGGCCAACTGGATGTTGGCCGCGCCGACAATCGGGCCACACCACAGATGTGGGGCGATCTGGGCGTAGTGGGTCTCCGCGAGGGCGGCGATCTTCTTGCCTTCGAGCAGCCCGCCGCATCGGCCGAGGTTGAGCTGAATGACCGACGCAGCGCCCGCTTCGAGGAGTCGGGCGAATTCGTACTTCGTGGTCAGCCGTTCCCCGGTGGCGATCGGGATCGTCGTCGATCGGGCGACCTTGGCCATCTCATTGACGTTCTCGGGCGGCGTCGGCTCCTCGAACCACAGCGGGTCGTATTGCTCAAGGCGGCGTGCCAAACGAATCGCTCCGGACGCCGTGAACTGGCCGTGGGTCCCGAACAGAATGTCGACCTTCGTCCCGACTGCATCGCGCACCGCCTTGACCATCCGCTCGGAACGCTCCATCGCCTCCAGCGTCGGCTGGCGGCCGTCGAACGCGCCGTACGGCCCGGCAGGGTCGAATTTGACCGCGGTGAACCCGCGCTCCATTTCGATTACCGCAGCCTCTGCGGCGGCGTCGGGATCGGTGTACACGGGATGATCGGCATAGACGTCGACGTCATCCGGCGGATAGAGATACGTGTAGCTCCGGAGACGCTCGTGCACCTTGCCGCCGAGCAGTTCGTACACCGGCTTGTTGGTCTCCTTGCCGATGATGTCCCAACACGCCATCTCCAGACCGCTCATCACCCCGCCGAGGGTGACATCGGGGCGCAGGGCGTAACCGCTGCCGTACATCCGCCGCCACATCGTCTCGATCTGGAATGGATCGTGGCCGATCAGGTGGCGTTCGGCGACGTCTTCGATCATGCGAGCGACAAGGTGCGGCGAGAATGTGGCGACGTACACCTCGCCTACCCCGGTAATCCCAGAATCGGTCGTCAACTTGAGAAAGATGAAATAGCGCCCACCGAGGCGCGGTGGCGGGTTCCCGACGACGAACGTGCGGACATCGACAATCTTCACAGGTTGGTTCCCTCACTCACTCGAACACGATCACATTGCGCAGCGCGTCGCCGCGCTTGACGGCGGCGATCGCCGCGTTGATCTCGTCGAGCCGGTACCTACCGGTGATCAACTCGTCGAGTTTGATCCGCCCTTGGCGATAGAGGGCGACGAGGTTGGGGATGTCGGCACCTATGCGGGCCGAGCCCATCTTCGAACCGATGATCCGCTGGCTGTAGTCGGCCAATGCGCCGGCGTCGACGGGGAACGTCACCCCGGAGTTCGGCATGCCGACGATGACCGCCGTGCCACCCCAGGCGAGCAGCGACGTGGCGGACTCGAACGCCGCGTGGGCCCCGACGGTGACGAACACATAGTCGGCTCCGTACCCACCCGTGATGTCCATCACCGCAGCGCGCAGATCAGTCTCAGCCGAGTTCACCGTGTGCGTCGCACCGAACGTCATCGCTGCCTGCAACTTGGACGCGACGACGTCGGCGGCGATGATCGTTTGAGCGCCGACCGTTCGCGCTCCCTGGATGGCGTTGAGACCGACGCCGCCACAGCCGACGATCACGACGTGGCTGCCCGAAGGAACCCGGGCGGTGTTGGTCACCGCGCCAAAGCCGGTGATCACGCTGCAGGCGAGCAGCGAGGCGACGTCCGAGCCGAGATCCGCAGGGACGACGACGAGTTGCGATGCCTCGACGACGACGTATTCGGCGAAGGCCCCGGTGCGCATCGCCTGCACGACCGGGGCTCCCGAGGCGTCGCGCAGCGGCGAGTGATCGTCCAGGGGGAAGCGAGTTCGACACGTGACCGGCTGCCCGGCGGCACATCCCACGCAATGCCCACACGAGCGCACCAGGGTGACGACAACCTTGTCGCCCACGGACACCGTGCGCACACCCGAGCCGATCTGCTCGACGATGCCAGCACCCTCATGGCCGTAGAGCGACGGAAGCGGCCCACCCCAACCGCCGTCGAGGTAGGTGATGTCGCTGTGGCAGATCGCCGCAGCCTCGATCCTGACCTTGACCTCACCCGGGCCAGGTTCGGCGAGATCGAGATCCTCGACAACGAGCAAACCGAACTCACGGCACACCGCTGCTCTCATGGACGTGACGTTACGTGATGCAACCGCAGCCAACGTTCCGCTGATAACCGGACCGAGCAAACGCCTACGCTCGAACCGTGCAGCGCGCAGATGCCAGTACCCGCCCCCCGTTGTGGCCAGTCCGTTTGACGGTGATGCTGGTTGTCGGTGCAATGGCAGCGTGCTCGTCGAGCACCGAGGGCAGCGACCCGACGGTCGGCTCGAGCGGTCTTGGCACGACCGCCGCCAGCGCCGCGAGCGACCCGCCCGCGTCGCCGACCACTGCGTCGCCAGCGACGACGTTGCCATCCACCACGACGACGCCTCCGACGTCGACAACGGCAGCAGCGTTGTTCCAGCCCGAGGCGGTGGGAGCGGTGACCGTCGGCGAGCCGCCCGTGGCGGGCAAGGGGGCGACGGTGCTCGGCACCAGCGTTCCCGACCTCGCCGCGGTGGGTTACGTGCAGAGTGAGTTCTTCGTTTCAGGAACCGCCGACGCCTACACCTCGGCCGAGCCGCTCAGCCCCGATGGCGACTGGACGATTACCCCGATCGAGCCGGCGGCATTCACGACACGAGTTGTCGTTCGCCGGCCGGCCGATGCCGCCGATGCGAATGGCAAGGTCGTCGTCGAATGGTTCAACGTCACGGCCGGTTTCGACAACGCCCCGGACTGGACCTACACCCACGTCGAGATGATCCGTTCCGGTTGGACCTGGGTTGGCGTCTCGGCCCAAGCGGTGGGCATCAACGGCGGCGGCAACGCACTCGGCGCCGCCCTGGCGTTGAAAGCGGCCGATCCCGACCGGTACGGATCGCTCGTGCATCCGGGCGACAGTTACTCCTACGACATCTTCAGCCAGGCGGGCGCAGCAGTGCGTACGCAATGGGACACGTTGCTCGGAGGCCTCGAACCTATCGCGGTGATCGCGATCGGCGAGTCGCAGTCGGCGTTCCGGCTCACCACCTACGTCAATGCCGTCGCACCGATTGCCAACGTCTTCGACGGCTACCTGATCCACAGCCGCGGAGCTGCCGGTGCCGCGCTCTCCCAGGACCCGCTACCAGCGATCGAAGGCGCCAACCCGTCGCTGATTCGCGACGACGTGCAGGTTCCGGTGCTCAACTTCCTGTCCGAGACCGACATGATCGGCGACCGCCTCGGATTCGTACGCGCCCGCCAACCGGACACCGATCTGATCCGCAGCTGGGAGGTTCCCGGCACGGCTCATGCCGACGCCTACAACCTTGGCATCGGCGACAATGACGACGGCACCGGTGCCGGGGACACCGCGATGTTCGCCGCGATGATCACCCCGCCCTCGTCGATCTATGGCGGCGTCATCACCTGCGATCTCGGGATCAACGCCGGGCCGCACACCTATGTATTGCGCAGCGCGTTCGCCGCAATGAGTGCCTGGGTCAACAATGGGACGCCGCCTCCCTCGATGCCACAGATCGAGTTCGACGACGCCGGTGCGCTGGTGCTCGATGCCTCGGGCAACGCCACCGGCGGTATCCGTACACCACACATCGATGTCCCGATCGCCCGGCTCGCCGGCGACGGCCAGACCGGCGAGAGCTTCTGCCGGTTGTTCGGTGTCACCCAGCCGTTCTCGGCCGAACAACTGGCCGCGGCCTACCCCGACCACGCCACGTTCGTTGCCAAGTGGAACGCAGCCCTTGACGCCGCAGTGGCGAGTGGAGCAATCCTGCCGAGCGACGCCGAGCACCTCGGCAACGTTGCCGCCGCGTCGACAGTGGGAGGCTGACGGCGCTCAACGGGCCTTGTCGATGGCCGTCTCGACCAGGGCGCGGATCTCGTCCACACTCGCCGAGCGCGGATTGGTGGCCGCAGCACTGTCCAGTTTGGCCTTCTCGGCGATTCGGCCGGCGCAGTCGGCCGGGACGCCGAGGGCGCCGAGCGATGTCGGAATGCCGAGGCGGTCCAGCGTCCGGTCGATCTCGGCGATGAACCCGTCGATGGATTGGTCGTCCAAGCCCATCGCCTCGGCCATCCGCCGCACCTTGTGATCCATGCCGGGCAGGTTGAATCGCAACACGACGGGGAGGACGATCGCATTCGTCAGGCCGTGGTGGGTGTTGAACTCGGCGCCGACCATGTGGGAGATGGCGTGCACCAGCCCGAGGCCCTTGAGGAACGACACCCCCGCCAGACAGGACCCGACGGGCATGCCTCCTCGGGCGACCAGATTGCGCGGCTCGTTGACGGCGACGGGCAACCACTTCGCCACCAACGCCAGGCCTTCGAGGGCGACCCCGTCGCACAACGGGTGGAACCCCGAGACCAGGTAAGCCTCGATCGCATGGACCATCGCGTCGCTGCCGGTCCAGGCGGTCATGTCGGCGGGCAACCCGACGGTCAACTCCGGGTCGAGCAGGGCGAGCGATGGCTTGAAAGCCGGGTGCCAAACGCAGAACTTCATGCCCTTGGCCAGGTGGGTGACCATCGCCGTGCTTTCCGTCTCGGCTCCGGTGCCGGCGGTGGTCGGGATCGTGATCAACGTCGGGAAGCGGTGGCCGGAGCCCATCTCGGGCGCCGGTTGTTCGAACTCGAACGCCCACAGATCCACATCGTTGTTCGCCGTCAAGCAGATGGACTTGGCGCCGTCCATCGCACTTCCGCCGCCGATGGCGATGACCGCATCGTGGCCGCTCGCCCGATACCTCGCCCGGCCGGCACCGATTTCGTCGTCTCGGGGGTTGGGCGACACATCGCTGAACAGGTCGCGACTCAGGCCTGCCGCCTCCAAGTTGGTCTGCAGTTGGCGGACGAAGGGCAGGCTCCGGCCACCGCGATCGGTCACGATCATGGGCTTGCGGACGCCCAGCGACACACACCGCAACCCGATCTCGGCCAACCGTCCAGGCCCATAGGCGATCGGGATCGGAAAGCTCCAATCGTGGGCATCCAACATCGCCGAATCGGATGGCGGAGCGGTGGGCACGTTGCTCATTGGATGCGGACCCCTTGGTGGTCGAGGACCTTCTGGATTCGGGTGATGTCGACGTCGGCGAGCGAGGTTCCGTCATGGAGTGATTGGGCTGCGGCCACGCCGGCGCCTTGGCCCAACACTGCGCAGCACGACATGTTGCGTGTCGCGGCGTGCGACACGCGGTCACCACCCGACGAGCGGCCGGCGACGAGTAGGTTGTCGACGCCTTTGGGGAGCAGGTTGCGGTACGGGAGGCCGAAGTACCGGCCGGTGGTCGGCAGGATGAGGATGCCGTAGCCATCGATGAACTCAGGGTAGATCCCGATCGAGTCATCGAAGCGGGCCTCTTCACGTACGTCGTGTTCGGTCATGTTGTACACGGCGTCGATCTTGCGTGTATCGCGGATGCCCAACGTCATTCCGAAGTTGCGCAGTCGGGCGTTCGCGCACCCAGGGGTGAACGACCGCAGCGCCTCGATGGCATGCATCGCCTGGCGCCGCCCTTCGATCTCGCCGCGGGTCAGGTCGTCGGGATCGGTGCCGTCGAGTTCGGGAAGATGAACGAGGTTCATGTAAGTCAACTCGCCGGAGTCGTGCATCGCTCCCCACGTGCCGGCGAGCGTCGACAGATGGGCTGGGATGAGGCCGGCTTCGACCGCTTGGCGGAACGGCTTGTGCAGGAAGGGCGAGAACATATCGTCTTCTTTGCCGGAGGTCTCGATATTCCATTCGCCATTTCCCTCCCAATCCCGATACGTCTGCGGGTCGGCGGCGATGCCATCGACGAACGCCAGCTTGTCGACCCCAGCGAGGTGGAACATCACTGACACGGCCATCATCTGCTCGCGAGGTGTCATATGGGTAGGTGCGCCCGCCCGGTACGCAATGTCGGCGTCGCCGGTGGCGTCGATCACC